>JAACFL010000082.1 GCA_009937385.1 Gammaproteobacteria bacterium
CGACCACCGACGGGTCGGCCAGCGTCGAGGTGTCACCGAGGTTGCCGACCTCGTTCTCGGCGATCTTGCGCAGGATGCGGCGCATGATCTTGCCTGAGCGGGTCTTGGGCAGGCCGGGGGCCCACTGGATGACGTCCGGTGAGGCGATCGGCCCGATCTCGTTACGCACGTGCTTGACCAGTTCCTTGCGCAGCTCATCGGTCGCCTCGACACCGGCCATCAGGGTGACGTAGGCGTAGATGCCCTGTCCCTTGATGTCATGCGGGTAGCCGACCACGGCGGCCTCGGCGACGGCGTCGTGCAGCACCAGCGCGCTCTCGACCTCGGCCGTGCCCATGCGGTGACCGGAGACGTTGATGACGTCGTCGACGCGACCGGTGATCCAGTAGTAGCCGTCCTCGTCCCGGCGGCAGCCGTCGCCGCTGAAGTAGTTGCCCTTGTACATCGAGAAGTAGGTGTCGTAGAAGCGCTGCTGGTCACCGTAGACGGTGCGCATCTGGCCCGGCCACGGCCGCTTGATCACCAGGTTGCCGGAAGTCGCGCCCTCGAGTTCGTTGCCCTGATCGTCGACCAGACCAGGAACGACGCCGAAGAACGGCCGCGTGGCCGAGCCCGGCTTGAGCTTGGTCGCGCCAGGCAGCGGCGTGATCAGGATGCCGCCGGTCTCGGTCTGCCACCAGGTGTCGACGATCGGGCAGCGGTCGTCACCGATCACGCGGTGGTACCACTCCCACGCCTCGGGGTTGATCGGCTCGCCGACGCTGCCGAGCAGGCGCAGGCTCTTGCGCGAGGTCTTGGTGACGAACTCGTCGCCCTGGCCCATCAGCGCGCGGATCGCGGTCGGCGCGGTGTAGAAGATGTTGACCTGGTGCTTGTCGACCACCTCCCAGAAACGGCCGGCGTCGGGGTAGGTCGGCACGCCCTCGAACATCAGCGTGGTCGCGCCGTTGGTCAGCGGTCCGTAGATGATGTAGCTGTGGCCGGTGACCCAGCCGACGTCGGCGGTGCACCAGTAGATGTCCCCGTCCTGGTAGTCGAAGACGTACTTGTGGGTGATCGCCGCGTAGAGGTTGTAGCCACCGGTGGTGTGGAGCACGCCCTTGGGCTTGCCGGTCGAGCCGGAGGTGTAGAGGATGAACAGCGGGTCCTCGGCATCCATCTCCTCGGGTGGGCAATCGGCGTCGGCTGCCGCCATCGCGTCGTGGTACCAGACATCGCGCCCGTCCTTCATCGGCACCTCGTTGCCGGTGACCCGGGCGACGAACATCGTGTGCACGTTCGGGCAGCTCTCAAGCGCCTTGTCGGCGTTGACCTTTAGGGGTACCGAGCGGCCGCCACGACGGCTCTCGTCGGTGGTGATCACCACCTGGCAGTCGGAGTCGAGGATGCGGTCCTTCAATGCGTCGGCGGAGAAGCCACCGAACACGATCGAGTGGACCGCGCCGATGCGTGCGCAGGCGAGCATCGCCACGGCGACCTCGGGGACCATCGGCATGTAGATCGAGACCCGGTCGCCCTTCTTGACGCCGCGTGCCTTGAGCGCATTGGCGAACTTGCAGACTTCGGCGTGCAGTTCGCGGTAGGTGATCTTTTTGTCGACGTTGGGGTCGTCACCCTCCCAGATGATCGCGACCTGGTCGCCGCGCGTCTCGAGGTGGCGGTCCAGGCAGTTGACGCTGACGTTGAGCTTGCCCCCCTCGAACCAGCGGATGTACGCCTTGTGGTAGTCGTAGTCGAGGACGCGGTCCCACGGCTTCGACCAGGTCAGGAACTTCTCGGCCTGCTCGGCCCAGAAACCCTCCGGGTCGTCCACCGAGCGCTGGTACATCTCCTGGTACTGCGCATCGTTGATCAGTGCGTTGCTGGCGAAATCGGCGGGTACGTCGTAGACCTTGGACTCACTCATGTTGTCACTCTCCCTTACGTTCGGACGGGCGTCCCGTGATGAGGCCGGGACCGGTTTTAATGGTTGTCACGTTGCCCGGTCGGCGCGCGGCAGGGCGCTACCTTATCATGCGGTTGGCGCACGCCTGGCGCGACGCGGCGTCGTCGGGACGTAACACGAATATTTATGGGCGCAAAAAAACATATTATGAGATACGGCCCTGTTTTGGAAGGGGTCAGCGCTTGGAACGCGGCAAATCGAAGCGCTGGCGCCGCTCCCAGAGCGCTTTGCGGCTGATGCCCAACCGTCTTGCGAGCTCGGTCTCGGTCAGCGTGTCCTGGTGCTCGAGGACGAAATTGCGGAAGTAGTCCTCGAGGGACTGACCCGCCTCGGCCCGGGGGGCGGTGGGCGGGGCTGCCGTGGCGAACGGTTGCGCCGGGCCGAGGGCGAGCTTGTCGACGCTCAGCGGGCCGTCGTCGCTGAGGATGACCGCCCGCTCGATGGCGTTCTCCATCTCGCGCACGTTGCCAGGCCACGGGTAGGCGCGGATCGCCGCGCGGGCGTCGTCGTCGAAGCTCAGGGTCTGGCGGTTCAGGCGCTGGCAGGTCTTGGCCAGCAGGAAGTCGGCGAGCGTATCGATGTCAGCACCACGTTCGCGCACGGGTGGCAGCAGGACCTCCATGACCCGCAGGCGGAAGTAGAGGTCCTCACGGAACTGCGCGTCATCGACCAGCTGACGCAGGTCGCGGTGGGTCGCTGCGACCAGCCGGATGTCGACGTTGCGGTCGTGGTCGGCACCAACACGGCGTATATCGCCCTGCTGGAGCACGCGCAGCAGACGTGCCTGGGTCGACAGCGAGAGTTCGCCGATCTCGTCGAGGAACAGCGTGCCACCGTCGGCCATCTCGATCAGCCCCTGGCGGGCGTCGACCGCCCCCGTGAAGGCGCCCTTCTCGTGGCCGAACAGCTCCGACTCGACCAGTCCCTCCGGGATCGCGGCACAGTTCACGGTGATGATCGGGGCGTCGCTGCGCGAGCTGTTCTCGTGGACCGCGCGGGCGGCGAGCTCCTTGCCGGTCCCGGACTCACCGAGGATCAGCACCGTGGTGTCGGTCGCCGCGACACGGCCGATGCGTTCGAAGGCCTCGTGCATCGCCGGACAGTCGCCGACCATGCCGGTGACCGGGTAGTTGCGCTCGAGGTCCGACTTGAGCGCGTTCTTCTGCCGTTCGAGACGGCTGCGTGCCAGCGTGCGCTCGACCAGCAGCAGCATCTCGTCGTGGTCGAAGGGCTTGGCGATGTAGTCGACGGCCCCCAGCTTCATCGACTCGACCGCCGAGCGCACGCTGGCGTAGCTGGTCATGACCAGCACCGGGATCCCTTCGGCCAGCGGGATCACGTCGGTGCCGGGGGCACCCGGCAGGCGCAGGTCGGCGATCACCAGGTCGAACTCCTGTTGCAGCAGCAGCGGCCTGGCTTCGTCGATGGCGCCGGCCTCGGTCGCTTGGTAGCCGTTTCGCTCCAGCAGGCGGCACAGAGCACTGCGTATGACCTGTTCGTCCTCGATCACCAGGATGCGGTTCACGTGCCGGTCTCCTTTCCGGGTTCGTCGGGTAGGGGGGTGGCGTCTGCGAGCCCGGGCAGGTCGATCAGCATGCGCGTGCCACGTCCCTCGTCGCTGTCGACGCTGATCGTGCCGTCGTGATCCTGCACGATGCTGTAGACCAGCGACAGGCCGAGGCCGGTGCCCTCTCCGGGTTCGCGGGTGGTGAAGAAGGGTTCGAAGATGCGTTTGCGCACGTCGTTCGGCATGCCGCAGCCCTGGTCGCGGATCTCGATCGCGAGACGGTCACCGTCCCGGTGTGCGTGTACCTCGACGGTATCTCCGGGCTGCGAGGCATGGCAGGCGTTGGTCAACAGGTTCACGAACACCTGCACCAGGCGCTGGCGGTCGCCGAGCAGGCGCAGCCCGGGGTCGCAGTCATTGAGGCACTCGACCTGGCGACCGCTGTGGCTCAGACGCACCAGGCGGATCGCCTCCTCGACGCTGTCGCTCAGCACCATCGGTGCCCGTGTGCTGCGTGACAGCTGACCGCTGTGGCTGAAACTCACCAGCGACTGGACGATCTCGGTGATGCGCCGGGTCTGCTCGAGGATCGCCGCGACGCTGTCGCGCAGCTGCTCGGGGTCGTTCTCCTCACGCAGGTTCTGCGCCAGGCAGGCGATTCCGGTGACCGGGTTGCCGATCTCGTGGGCGACGCCGGCAGCGAGGCGGCCGATCGACGCGAGCCTCTCGCTGTGCGCGAGTTCGGCCTCGAGCGTGCTGATGTCGGTGAGATCCTCGAGCAGGATGACCATGCCGCCGGTGCCCAGTTCTCCGCCCACCGCGCGTTCATCGCTCGGGGTTGCGAGTGCGGCGCGATGCAGGTTGAAGCTGCGCAGGTGGCCATCGATGACGACCTGCCGCTTGTGCACGTGCAGGTCCTCGGTGGCGCTGAACTCGACCATCAGCGTGGCCCACGGTTCCGGCAGCTCGACCAGGGGCGTGCCGACCGCGTTGGCCCGGCTGATGCCCGAGGTGAGTTCCATGGCCAGGTTCCAGATCACCACCTCGTTGGCCGGACCGACCGAGCAGACGCCGATCGGCAGGTCCTGCAGCACCTGGCGGTGGTAGCGGCGTAGCGCGTCGAGTTCGACCGCGAGACCACGCAGCTGGCTGCGGGAATGTTCCAGGCGCTCCTCGATGAAGCGCATGCTGTCGCCGAGCGCGGTCTGTTCACGCGGGTTCAGGCGCAGCCGGGTGTCGACGATCATGCGTGCCATCTGTGGACCCATCAGACCCGAGAGGTTGCGCTCGATGCGGTCGCGCAACCGGCGCAACTGGTTCGGCCGCGACTCGTCGCTGGTCATGCCCAGGTCCTCGAGCGCCTGGCGCACCTCGTGTTCTGCGGCCGTTTGTCCCATCACTTGCGCCAGCTGCTGGCGGAACTGGGCGGTGCTCGCCGCGGTCACCACGCCGCGTGGCGGGGCGCTGCTCTCGAGCACGCAGGCGTAGGCGCTCTCGCGCTCCTCCTCGTCGGGTCGCGACAGCAGCGAGAAGACCACGAACAGCAGGGCGTTGACCGACAGGGACCAGAAGGTCGCGTATTGCCACTTGTCCTGGCCGGCCGGGTCGACGATCTGCAGCACCTCGGGACCGACGGCGAACGCACCGGCCCGCTGCAGCAGCGGGACCAGCAGCGTGCCGGCCCAGATCACCGCGCCGGCGCCGAGACCGGCGAGGAATCCGCGCCGGGTTGCGCGAGGCCAGTAGAGCAGGCCGAACACGCCGGGCAGGAACTGCGCGACGGCGACGAACGAGATCAGCCCGAGTTCGACCAGGCCGCGGTTGTGCTGCAGCACGAGGTAGAAGACGAAACCTGCAAAGATGATCATGCCGATCAGCAATCGCCGCCCCCAGAGAAGCCAGCGATAGACGTCGAGCTTCGGGTCGGGGTAGGTGAGCGGCAGCAGCAGGTGGTTCAGGCACATCGAAGACAGTGCGAGCGTCGTCACGATCATCATCGCGCTGGCCGACGAGATGCCGCCAACGTAGACCAGCAGCGGCAGCCACGTGCCGCCACCTTGGAGGCTGATGCCGAGTGCGAAGTAGTCGGCCCCCACCTGCGTGCCGCTCGCCTGGCCTGCCCACAGGATCAGCGGGATCGGCAGGTTCAGAAGCAGAAGGAACAGCGGGAATCCCCACGCCGCCACCGGCAGCGCGCGCGGTGCGAGGTTCTCGGTGAATCCCATGTGGAACTGGCGCGGCAGCAGGAACGCCGCGGCGAACGCGAGCAGCAGGTAGGTGGCCCATGGCCCCTCGGTGACCGGGCGGTAGAGCGCGTCGATCGCTTGCGGGTTGACCTGCAGCCATTCCTCCAGCCCGGAGGGGCCACCGAGCACGCCGTAGTAGGCGAACAGGCCGACGGTCAGCAGCGCGACCAGCTTGACCAGCGACTCGAAGGCGATCGCCAGCACCAGCCCCTCGTGCTTTTCGCGCGGCGAGATGTGCCGTGCCCCGAACAGGATCGCGAAGATGGTCAGGCAGATGCAGAAGCCGAGCGCCAGCGTCGACGGCGTGGCCTCCTGGGTCAGCACGCGGATCGACTCGGTGACCGCCTGGATCTGCAACGCGATGTACGGCAACGTGCCGGCGAGCATGAACAGCGTGACCATGACGCCGGCAAGCTGGCTGCGGTAGCGGAACGCGAACAGGTCGGCGAGCGACGTGAGCTGGTAGCGCCGGGTCAGGCGCAGGATCGGGACCAGCAGCACCGGCGTCAGCAGAAAGGCGAGGGTGACGCCAAGGTAGATGGTCAGGAAGTTGTAGCCCTGGCTGCGTGCGAAGCCGACGCTGCCGTAGAAGCTCCACGAGGTGGCGTAGACCCCGAGTGACAGCACGTAGGTCAGGGGGTGGCGGGTCACTGCCGAGGGTACCCAGCCGCGCTCGGCTGCGTAGGCGATCAGGAAGAGCAGCAGCAGGTAGCCGACGCCGACCAGGAACAGGCCGGGCAGCTCAAACGTCATGCTTGGCCCCGCGCATCTGCAGCCACGCGGCCAGCAGGATCACCAGCCCCCAGATCAGGTAGGGAACGTACCAGCCGAGCCCTGCGGTGGCCCACCAGGTGACGAAGGGCGGCAGCATCAGGAACAGCGCGAACAGGAACAGCAGGATCACCAGGTCCGATTGCCGGCCTTTGTCCGTCGGGGCGCGCATGGCGCAAGCCTAACAGAAGGCGTTACATTTCGTAACGAGCTGGGGTGCTTGCAGACCGCTCCTGAGGCATGCGCGTCGGCGCCCACGCCTCGATGGCCCAGAGCCACAGGTCTTCCAGACGTGCCGCGCGCAGGTCGGCTGGTGGGTCCTGTCCAAGGAAGGCGAGTGCATCGATCAGGTCAGGTCGCGGATCCCCGTCCCCGAGCGCCCGTGCGCCCGTCTGCTTGCTCAGTTTCGCGCCGTCCGCGGCCGCGGCGAGCGGGTGGTGCAGGTAGGTCGGTGTCGGCAAGCCGAGCCGATGCTGCAGCAGCACCTGGGCCGGGGTCAGCTCGAGGAGATCGGCCCCGCGCACCACCTCGGTGATTCCCTGGGCCGCGTCGTCGACCACCACCGCGAGCTGGTAGGCGAAGAGGCCGTCGGCGCGACGCAGCACGAAATCACCGAAATCGTGGGCCAGGTCGATCTCCAGCCTTCCGTAGTGAGCATCCTGTACGGCGATCACGGCGTCCGCGCGCAGCCTGATCGCGCAGTCGCGGTCCGAGCCCGGAGGTTCTGCGAGGCAGGTTCCAGGGTAGACAAGCCCAGCGATGCCAGGCCGGGCGATGCGTGCGATCTCGCTGCGGCTGCAACGGCACGGGTAGCAGTAGCCGTCGTTCGTCAGCTGTTCGAGAGCCGTGCGGTAGGCGTCGTTGCGTGTCGACTGGTAGAGCACCGGGCCATCCCAGGCCATGCCGTGGTGCTCGAGCGAGGCGAGGATGACGTCGGCGGCCCCAGGTGCTTCGCGCGGTGGGTCGAGATCCTCCATGCGCACCAGCCAGGACCCCCCCTGGCTGCGCGCCTGCAGGCAGCTGGCCACGGCCGCGACCAGCGAGCCGAAGTGGAGCGGTCCGGTGGGTGACGGGGCGAAGCGCCCGCGGTAGGAGGGCAAATCACTGCCGCAAGGCGGGATTTTCGAGACGCCCATGGCCGGTCGCGGGCTGCAGGGCAGCCCGGAAGGTCAGGTGCGCGTCTGGCGTTCGCGAATCTCGTCGAGTTCCTTGCACTCGATGCAGAGGGTCGCGGTCGGCCGGGCCTCCAGGCGACGGATACCGATCTCGACACCGCAGGAGTCGCAGTAGCCGTAGTCGTGGGTCTCGATGCGCCGTGCCGCCTCGTCGATCTTGCGGATCAGCTTGCGCTCACGATCGCGGGTGCGCAGTTCCATGCTGAATTCGGACTCCTGGGTCGCGCGGTCGTTGGGGTCCGGGAAATTGGCCGCATCGTCCTGCATGTGGTGCACGGTACGGTCGACCTCCTCCATGAGTTCGCGCTTCCAGGCAGCGAGAATCGCCAGGAAGTGCTCGTGCTGATTGTCGTTCATGTACTTCTCGCCCCGCTTTTCCTTGTAGGGCTTGAAGCCTTCGTACCAGGTGGTCCCGGTCGCAGCAGCGGCCTTGGGCTTCCGTTTCTTCGTTGCAGGCATCTCTCACTCCGTACGACGGGCCTGAAAAATAAGGCGCGAATCTATACCACGATCGTTGGGGGGGCGCAATCGAGCCCGGCTCCCGGGGGCGTGTTATACACACCCAAGTTTAGGTTAGGGAGTGGCAAGCGTCGCCATGGTCAGGGTTCTGTTCGTCTGCATGGGCAACATCTGCCGGTCGCCCACCGCCGAGGGGGTCTTCCGCCGGCAACTCGAGACACGAGGCCTCACCGGACAAGTCGTGGTCGATTCGGCGGGCACCCACGCCTACCACGTCGACGAGCCGCCTGACCCGCGTTCCCAGGCCGCGGCGCGCAGCCGTGGCATCGAACTGGGAGGGCAGCGTGCGCGCCAGGTCGTGGTCGAGGATTTCGCCTCCTTCGACCACATCCTGGCGATGGACGCCGACAACCTGGCGCTGCTCCAGGCACGCTGTCCGGAGGGGCATCGCCACAAGCTCGGCCTCTACCTCGCCTACGCGCCCGGCGCAGGTCGCACCGACGTTCCCGATCCCTACTACGGGGGTGGGCGCGGGTTTGAGGAGGTCCTTGATCTCGTCACCGCCGCCGGCGAGGGATTGCTCGATCACCTCGCTGTAAAACTCCGCTGAGTTCCCCGCTTCAGTCCTGACCTGTATTCCCATCGGCCGGGGCTTCGACACGTGCCGCCGGCTTCTCCGGAGCAGTGGCTTCATCGCTGCGTGGAGGCTTGGCCGGGGCGGGTGCAGCCGAAACCGGTGGCGTCGTGCCGGCTGCGGGCGCACGTGGCGTCTCGGGCGTGGCCGGAGAG
This sequence comes from Gammaproteobacteria bacterium, assembly GCA_009937385.1. Lineage (GTDB taxonomy): Bacteria > Pseudomonadota > Gammaproteobacteria > QNFN01 > QNFN01 > QNFN01. The sequence continues at coordinate 8,893 of JAACFL010000082.1, forward strand.
GGTCGCGGCGTCGCGGGTGCCGGTGGAGGCGTAGCAGTCGGTGAGCGGTTCGGTGCGCCACCCATGGGCAACTCGGCCTGTGCCGGCGGGCGCGTTGGCGTAGGGGGTGTCGTTCCCGCAGGTCGCACCTGCTCAGGCGCTGGGGTGGCAGCCTGGGGGCGCGGTGTGTCCTGTGGGCCTGCTCCACCGGAACTGGCTGGCGCCGGCGCACCGGGCACGACGGATGGCGGTGCGGTCGGGCGTGCGGCCGGTGTGGCGGGAGTCCCGGATTGCGGTGCCGGGTTGGCTGGCGCAGGGGCGGCCGGGGGTGCAGCCGGGCGGGGCGCGTCAGCCACCGGGGCCCGAGTCGAGTCCGAAGACGGCGCGGTCGTATTGGCGACCGGGGCCTCGGGTTTCGCAGGGGAGCTGGCAGGTCTGTCTGCACCCGTAGCGGCTTCTCGCGGGGCGTCGGGTTTCGTTGCCGGTGACGCAGTCCTGGCGGGTGATGCCGCAGGCGGACTCGCCGGCGAGACCGGTGGGGTCTCCTGCCCGGCTGCCGGACGGTCTGTGGAGCGCGGCGGCTCACTCGATGGGCGACCCTCGTGCGACGGAGCACTGTCGACAGGGGCATCGTTCCCTGACTGCGCGTCCTGGGTCTTGTCGGCCTGCTGACGGTTTCCGTTCCCGGTCTCGCCCGCTGGCGCCGATTCGCTGCGCCGGCGCCTGCGGCCGCCACGCCGGCCTCTCCGGCTCGAACTGCGGCCCTGGGACTCCGACGCAGTGGCCGGCTGACCCTGCTGGGTACCGCCTTCCTGGCGCTCGGGGCTGCCCTGCGCACTGTCGGCTTGCTTTGCGGCAGGGTCCTTGTCACGCGACCTGTCACTCGCGGGCGCGCGCTGTTCGGTGGGCTTTCCCGTCCTGGGCTGCGCCT
>JAACFL010000083.1 GCA_009937385.1 Gammaproteobacteria bacterium
CTGCAGCTGCTCGCCTACCACGTCGCGACCCAGCGCGGCACCGACGTGGACCAGCCGCGCAACCTCGCCAAGTCGGTGACCGTCGAGTGAACACCGCCACCGCGCACGACCTGGTGGTGTTCGGCGAGGACTGGGGCGGCCACCCGAGCAGCACCCAGCACCTGGTGCGTCGTCTCTCAGGTCAGCGGCGCGTGGTGTGGGTCAACTCCATCGGCCTGCGTCGCCCCCGCCTCGACCGGGCCGACCTGGCACGCCTCGGGCGCAAGCTGCTGGCGCTCGTGCGCCGTCGCACCCGGCCCGGCAACGCACCCACCCCGACCGGCGGACCGCTGGTCGTCGACCCACGCGCGGTGCCGATGCCGGGCCACCCGGTCGCAAGACGCGTCAACCGCGGGCTCTTCCGCAGGCTGCTGCGCGATGCCAGAGTGCGTGGCGGCGTCCAGCGCCCGGTGCTCTGGCTATCGCTGCCGACCGCGGTCGACGCGATCGGAAGCGCCGACGAACGGGCCGTCGTCTATTACTGCGGCGACGACTTCGCGGCCCTCGACGGCGTCGACCACGCACCGGTCGCCCGGCTGGAGGAGGAGCTCGTCGCACGCGCCGACCTGGTGCTGGCCGCGAGCGCCAAACTGGCCGCCCGCTTCCCTACCCACAAGACCCACCTGGTGGAGCACGGCGTCGACTTCGAGCGTTTCGCAACGCCCACGCCGCGCGCCGCCGACCTGCCGACGGACCGCCCGGTGGCCGGCTTCTACGGCAGCCTGTCGAACTGGCTCGATGTCGAGTTGCTGGCCGCGACCGCGCGAGCGCACCGACCTCGCGCCGCTCAGGCGGCTTGCCAACGTGACGCTGCTCGGTCCACGCGACCACGCCGTGCTGCCGGGCTATGCCCAGCACTGGGACGCCGCGCTGCTGCCGTTCCGCGACACCGCGCAGATCCGCGCCTGCAACCCGCTCAAGCTGCGCGAGTACCTCGCCGCCGGCCGGCCGGTCGTGACCACCGAGTTCCCCGCGCTCGACGGCTACCGCGACCTGGTTCGGGTGGCCGACTCGCCCGAGGCGATGGCCACGGCACTCGAGGCGGCGCGCGCCGAGGGCCTGGCGCGGGTCGAGGAACGCCGTGCGCGCGTCGCCGACCAGAGTTGGGACCGGCGTGCCGCCGACGTCGCCGCACTGCTCGACGCGCTGTAGCCCCAGACCTGCATCGCAATCTGCGAATGCATCTCACCGACGGACCTCCCTGCCTCCTCACCCCCAACGAATACATCTCTAACTTGCTGTTTTTACTTATCTAGATAAAACAACGCGCGGCATTTCGCGGTGGCCCGCTTCTTGCCATATCTGAGGTCATGAGACCGAACCCCACCATCCTGCCCGCGCTGCTCATCGTCCTGCTGACGAGCGGCTGCGCCGCACCGACGGCGCTGACCGTGATCTCGATCGGCGCCAAGGTCATCGCGCGCGAGGTGGTCGAGGCCCACAACCGGCCTGGCCCCATCGAGGTGAACGAGCTGCTGGCCCGGGCGCGTGGCGACCTGACCCTGCCGGACCAGCAGGAGCTGCGCCTCGAGTTCGCGCCCGACCAGGTCGAGCCCGACGCCGACCAGCGCGCCTGGCTCGACAAGCGCCTGTCCGAACTCGGCGAGGATGGCACGACAATCACCTGGCGCGCCGACGTGCTGGCCGGTCCGGCCTCGGCGACGCCCGGTTCACGCGCCGCGTTCGTCGCCCACCTGCGCGCGGCCAGCGTCGGCGGGCTGCTCGGCCCGGATATCGAATTGCGCAGCATCCGCTACAGCCCCGGCTTGCCGCCGCACAGCGTGGTGCTGTCGCTGCGACCGCTGCGTGGAGGACCGGTCCGTGCGTAACGTCGTGATGGGCAACATCGCCAGCGTGCTCGCCGGGGGCTGGCGACGCCGCTACCTGATCGCGATCCCGGTGCTGTTGCTGCCGCTGGCAGGCGCGCTGGTCGGCATGCTCGCACCCAAGAAATACGAAAGCTACACCACGGTGTTGATCCAGGAGACGGCGCGCCAGAACCCGTTCCTGGAGGATCTTGCGGTCGCGACCAACCTCAAGAAACGCATGGAGGCGATGAACGCGCTGCTGCACAGCAAGCACGTGCTTGGTGAGGTGATCGACGAACTCGCGGCCGGGCGCAACCTGACCGAGGGCCAACGCCAGGAGATGATCGCCCGCGTGTCGTACTCGCTGCGTGCGACCCTGGTCGGTGAGGACCTGGTCCGCATCAGTTATTTCGCCGGGTCCCCCGACGACATGGCGCGGGTGCTCGAGCTGGTCAGCCGCCGTTTCATCGATCGCGTCGTCGCGCCGCAGCGTTCGACCATCAGCAGCTCCGAGGACTTCCTAGAGACCGAGCTGCAGTTGCGCAAGGCCGACCTGTCCGAGGCCGAAATGCGCCTGGCCGACTACAAGACGCGCTTTGCCGGCGAATTGCCGGACCTGCATACCACCAACGTCAACCGTCTCGCCGATCTGACCGAGATGCTGGCCGAAAGAGAGCTCGAACTGGCTGGCGAGGTCGCCGCGCGAGACGGCCTGCATCGCAAGCTCTCACAGACCAACCCGGTGGTTGGACGCATCGAGGAGCAGATCGTCGAGACCATGAGCGAGCTCGCGGTGCTGCGATCCCGCTACACCGATCGCCATACCCAGGTGCAGGCCGCACTGCGCCGCCTCGACAGCCTGGAGAACGAGCGCGCCAAGCAAATCCAGGCCGGGGCGACGATCGACCCGAAAGACCTCGAGCGGCTGTGGAACATCGCCTCCAGTCAGCGCCTGTTGCCCGAGGAGGGTGGCCAGACGCTGCTGGTCTCGCAGCTGGAAAAACTCCAGGAGGCCGACAGCCGCATCGAGCGACTCGAGCAGGAGACCGTCAGCCTGCGCCACGACGTCGCCTCCCTGACCCGCAAGGTCGGGGGCTTCGGACGCCACGAGCAGCAGCTGACCGAACTCGAACGCGACCTCGGCGTGAAACGCAAGATCTTCCAGGAGCTCTCCGAGCGCTACCAGAACGCACGCGTCACCGGCGCGCTCGGCCGCTGGGAAGAGAACGAGCGGGTCAAGGTGATCGACGCACCGTTCACGCCGCGTGCGCCCAGCAACCTGCCTTTGCTGGTGTTCGTCGTCGCCGGCCTGTTCGGCGGCTTCGCCCTCGGCTGCGCGCTGGCGGTGGTCACCGAACTGGCCGACACCTCGATCCGCCGGCGGGCCGCACTCGAACGGCTGCTCGACATCCGGGTGGTGGCGCGCATCCCGCCGCTGTCGGACGTCGACGGCGACACCCCGGCGCCAGACATCGTCCTGCCGAATCCACTGCCCGCCAACTGATGGAGGTTCACGTGCCAAAGGTCATCGTCCAGGTCGTCCAGCACCTGCGCCCCGGGGGCATCGAGGCCATGGCGCTCGAGCTGCAGCGCCACGCCGCGACCGGCCTCACCGTCCATGTCGCGAGCCTGGAGGGCGAGCACGACACGGCCCTCGCCGCCTGGCCCCGGCTCGGCCCGCTTGCCTCGCGCCTGCATTTCCTTGGCAAGCGGCCCGGCATCGACATGGCGCTGGCATGGCGTCTGCGCGGCCTGCTGCGCTGGCTCGAGGCCGATGCCGTGCACACTCACCACGTCGGACCGCTGCTGTACGGCGGACTGGCGGCACGCCTGGCCGGCATCCGTCGCCTGGTGCACACCGAGCACGACGCCTGGCACCTCACCGACCCGCGCCGCCGACGGCTGCAGGCCGGGCTGGTCGGCCTGCTGCGCCCTTGCCTGGTTGCCGATGCGGCGCTGGTGCGCGACTCGGCCGAGGCCGCGCTTCCGGGCCGGCGCTACGCCGTGATCGGCAATGGCGTCGACACGCACAGATTCACACCCGGTGATCGCGACGCGGCACGTCGCGTGCTCGGCCTGCCACGCGACGTGCGCCTGGTCGGCTGCGCGGCACGCCTCGAGTCGGTCAAGGGGCACACCCACCTGCTGCAGGCCATGACCCGGCTGCCCACCGACGTGCACCTGGCGCTGGCCGGCGAGGGCTCGCTTGCCGCTGTCCTGGCCGAGGATGCGCGGTCGCTTGGCCTGGGCGCGCGCGTCCACTTCCTCGGCAACGTCGAGGCGATGCCCGACTTCTACCGCGCGCTCGACCTGTTCTGCCTGCCCTCGCTGCGCGAGGGCTTGCCGCTGGCCCCGCTGGAGGCGCAGGCCTGCGGCGTGCCATGCGTGCTGACCGACGTCGGCGGCAATCGCGAGGCGCTCTGGTCGCACGACGGCACACTGGTGCCCGCGGGCGACGACGCCACACTGGCGCGCGCCCTGGCAGAGCGCCTGGACCACGCCGTGAGCGACGACCCGCGGGCCTTCGTCGTACGCCAGGCCGACGTGCGCACCATGACGCGCGCCTACGAAGCCCTCTACGCGAGCTGACCGATGCAGACCACGACGCTGATCACCCTCCTGACCCTCGCCTGCCTCGTGCTGGTGGTCTACCACCACGTCGGCTACCCGTGGCTTCTGGCGCGCTGGCCGAAGCGGACCCCACCTGCCCATGGCGTGCTCACCCGGCGTGGTTACGTCGCGCGCCTCGGCGACCGCCAGCTGCCCGCCGTGACCGTCATCGTTCCGGCGCACGACGAGGAGACGCTGATCGCCGAGAAGGTCCGCAACCTCGCTGCGCTCGACTACCCACCCTCCCGGTTGAAGGTGGTGATCGCCTGCGACGGCTGCCACGATGCGACCGCCGCGCGTGCCCGGGCCGCCCATGCCGAGCCGGAATGCCGACACCTCGACCTGGAGGTCCTGGAATTCGCGGTCAACCGCGGCAAGGTCGCGGTGCTGAACGAAACGATCGCTTCGGCACGCGGGGAACTGATCGCCCTGAGCGACGTGTCGGCGCTGGTCTCGATCGACGCCCTGCTGCGCGCGGCGTCCGCGTTCGCCGATCCGCAAATGGGCGTGGTCGCCGGTGGCTACCGGCTGCTGGCTCCGGGCAGCGTGGGCGAATCCGCGTACTGGGACTACCAGCTGCGGATCAAGCGCGGCGAGGCGGCGCTCGGCGCACCGCTCGGCACCCACGGGGCCTTCTACCTGTTCCGCCGCCGACTGTTCACGCCGCTCGCTCCCGACACCATCAACGACGATTTCCTGCTGCCAATGAGCATCGTCGCCGACGGTTACCGCGCCATCTACGACACCGAGATCATGGCACTCGAACTGGAGCGCGCCGACCCGGCACTCGACCGTTGTCGCCGCCGCCGGATCGCGGCCGGCAACCTGCAGCAGGCGTGGCGCCTGCGGCGCCTGCTCCATCCCCGCCACCGTGGCATCGCGTTCGCGTTCGCCTCGGGCAAGGCGCTGCGTGCCGTGATGCCGTTCCTGCTGCTCGCGACGCTGGCCGGCAGCCTGTGGCTCGCCCCACAGTCGCTGCCGTTCGCGCTGCTCGCCGCCGCCCAGTTGCTGGTCTACGCCGTGGCGCTGTGGCGCCAACTCAACCCACGCGCCCGGGTCCCGGGCGTCGTGAACACGCTTCACTACCTGGTCGGCGGTCACGTCGCGGGACTGGTCGGCGGGGTGCGCTACCTCGTTGGCCTGGACCGCGGTCACTGGCGCCGCGCAACCCTGACCGAGGAGACCTCCCGATGAACCCGAACACCACCTACGCGCACTGGGCGGTCGCCGCCGGCAAACGCGGCTTCGATATCGCCGGCGCCCTGCTCGGCCTGGCTGCCGGAAGCGTCCTGTTCCCACTGATCGCGCTCGCGATCAAGCTCGACTCGCCCGGTCCGGTGCTGTTCCGGCAGCTGCGCATCGGGCGCTCGCTGCCCGATCGGGTCGAGCTGTTCTGGATGATCAAGTTCCGCACCATGCGCCAGGACGCCGAGAAGGTGACCGGTGCGGTCTGGGCGCAGAAGGAGGACCCGCGCATCACCCGGGTCGGTCGGTTCATGCGCAAGACTCGCCTCGACGAACTGCCGCAACTCTGGAACGTGCTGCGCGGCGACATGTCGCTGATCGGTCCACGGCCCGAACGCCCCGGCTTCTACCAGAAACTCGAGCGCGCGATCCCCTACTTTGCCGAACGCACCTACGGCCTGCGCCCGGGCATCACCGGATTGGCCCAGGTGTGCCAGGGCTACGACCGCGACATCGAGGACGTGCGCTCGAAGGTTTCGTACGACCACGCCTACGCCATCGCACTGAGCCGACCCGGCGCCTGGATGGCGATGGACGGCGAGATCCTGTGGCGCACCGCCGGGGTGATGGTGGGCATGCGCGGGCAGTGACGGCGTCCTGCGTCGCAATTTGCAAGCCACGACGGCGCCACCGCGAGGTGGCGCCGTTCTCGTTTGGCGAATCTCTTATAAGGCATTGAATTAAATAATACTTATACATGGCACGGGCCCAGCGCGATGTGGCCCGGCATTTGCTCCTCTCCAGGTACGCAACCATCACTTGCGGAGGAAACGAGATGAGCAAGCTAAGACAGACCCATCAGACCCTGATGATCCAGGGCCCCTTCGACGCCCTGGCCGCGGAGAAACTGCGCCCGGAGTTCGACCGTCTGGCAACGAGTAGCAGCGGGGACCTGACCCTCGACCTCTCCGGCGTCGACTTCATCGACTCCTCGGGCATTGGCGCGATCGTGTTCCTCTACAAGCGCATGCTCGGCCAGAAGCGGCGTCTCGAGGTGAGTGGCCTCGAAGGCCAGCCGCGCGACCTGATCCGCTTCCTGCGCATCGATCGCACCATCCCGGTGGTCGAGCGTGCCCCTGCCGAGCTCGCCCACGCGGCCAACGGAGCCTGAGGCCATGTTCCGTCGCCCCGCAGCCACGCTGATCGCCCTGCTGGCGCTCTGTGCTGCCAGCCTGTTCACGGGCCGGGCCGCACTCGCCTCCAGCGATGTGCCGCTGCGTGTCGGCGACGTGGTCAAGGTGGTCCTGCCCGGCGAGGCCGCGTTCGACACGGCGCTGCAGATCGACCGAGACGGGCGCATCACGCTCCCCGAAGCCGGCGTGGTGCGTATCGCGGGGCTGGTACCCGAGGACGCGCTGGAAGTGGTGCGCGCGACGCTCGCGCCGGTCTATCGCGACCTGGAGCGTCTCGACCTGCTGGTGCAGGACCGGCGCCTGATCGTGACCGTGCTCGGTTACGTCAAGAGTCCGGGCCAGGTCGACCTGCCACTCGACTCGAGCATCCAGGTCGCGCTGAACGCCGCCGGCGGTCTCGCGCCCGGTGCCCAGCTCGACAAGATGCAGCTGCGCCGCGGCGGCGAGCTGCAGACCTTCGACTACAAACGCTACCTCGACACCGGAGATCCGGCCAGCGTGCCGGTGCTGCAGCCGCTCGACCAGCTGTTCGTGCCGGCCTCGCCGCTGACCGGCAACGTGCAGATCGAGTTCGATGCCGCGACGCTCACCTCGTCGGGCGATGCCGGCGACGACGCCGAGGCGGTCACCGTCTTCGGCGAGGTGCACCGTCCCGGCACCTTTTCGCTGAAGGAGGGCGCGACGGTCATCGACATGCTGATGCGAGCCGGAGGGGTGACCCGCTACGCCGGCATCGAGCAGATCCGCGTGATCTCCGGGGGACAACCGGTGCCGTTCAACATGCGCGAGTACCTCGACACCGGCAACAACGGCCTGATGCCCGGGCTGCGCAACGGCGACACCGTCTTCGTGCCGCAGGGCACCGAGGCGGTCAGCTCGGGGGCACGCACGGTGTTCGTCATGGGCGAGGTGTTCAAACCCGGCGCCTACGAGATCGAGCCCGGGGTCAGTTTCCTCGACGTGTTGGCCAATGCCGGCGGCCCGACCCGCTTTGCCGAGACCCGCCAGATCCGCATCCTGCGCGCCGACGGCAAGTCGACCCCGTTCGACCTGCAGGCCTTCAGCGAGAACGGTGCCGGATCCCTGCCGGGCATCGAGCCCGGGGATGCGGTGCTGGTGCCCGAGAAGGCCGACATGAACGAGAAGTCCTGGCTCAAGGTGGCGTCGAGCCGCGCGGTGCGCATCATCGGCGCGGTCGAGAGGCCCGGACGCTACGAGTGGTCCGACGAAATGAACCTGCTCGACCTGCTCGCACACGCCGGTGGGCCGCGTGCGCAGGCCGACACCGCGCACCTGCAGATCCTGTCCGCGCGCGACGGCAGCAGCATGCGCACCATCGAGTTCGATCTGAAGCGTTACCTGGCCAAAGGTGACGTCGCCGGGCCAATGCCACGCGTGAACGCGGGCGACACCATCGTGTTGCCCGAACTTCCGCAGGACGTCAACGACGCCCGCTCGCAGTGGACGCGACTGGCCTCGGACCGCGCCATCTACATCATCGGCCAGGTCGGTGCGCCGGGCCGCTACGCCTTCGAGGAGGGCTTCAGCTTCGTCGATGTGCTGACCGCCGCCGAAGGGCCGACCCGCGATGCCGACCTGCGTACGGTGCGCGTGACCCGCCGCGAGAACGGCAACACGCATGTCTTCCAGGTCAACCTGTCGAGCTACCTCGAGACCGGCGATCGCAGCCTGCTGCCGGAAGTGCAGAGCGGTGACGTGATCTACATCCCCGACCTCAAGCGCGACTGGCTCGAGATCAGCAAGGAGTCGACGGTGCGCGTGCTGGGCGCGGTCGGAGCGCCGGGGCGCTACCGCTACGACGAGAGCATGACCATCCTCGACCTGCTGGCCGAGGCCGGTGGTCCGACCACCTCGGCACTGCAGGACCGCATCCTGGTCGTGACCCGCACCAACGACGATCAGAAAGCGGCCAAGTTCGATCTCGAGGCCTTCGCCTCGAGCGGCGACCCGACGCTGCTGCCGCTGCTGCGGCGCGGCGACACCGTCTACGTCCCCGGTCGCGAGCAGAGCGCCTGGTTCGAGGTCATGGACGGGGTGCGCGACGTCGTCGCGATCCTGTCGATGGTCAAGCTCGCCACCGACCTGTGAGTCCCGCGATGGAACCGAACACCCTGCCAATCCACTACGCCGAGCTCGAGGCGGTATTTGCCCGCACGCTCGGCAATGGCACGCGCGCGCTGGCCGTCGCCTCGGCGGTCGGTGGCGAGGGCGCCACGACGCTTGCACGCGCGCTCGCGGAGCGCGCCGCCGCGAGCGGCAAGCGGACGCTGCTGGTCGACCTCAACCTCGAGCATCCGTCGCTGCACAGGCACTACGCGCTCGGCCGCAGTGACTGGTCGCCCGAGGCCACCCCGGACAGGCAGGCGATCCTGCCAAGCGATGTCGAGGGACTGTGCGTGCTGCCGGCGCCGACCCAGGTCAGCGAACACTGGGGATTCCGGGACCCGGCCACGCTGCGCGCCACGCTGGAGCGCTGGCTCGTGCAATTCGACCGGGTGGTCGTCGACACCTCACCGCTGACCCGACGCAACCGACGCAACGTGCCGGCAGACACGGTCTGCGGCGCGTGCCGGAAGACGCTGCTGGTGGTGCTCGCGGCGCGCACGCCGGAGAGCCAGCTGGTCGAGGCACGCCAGATGCTCGATGCAGCCGGCGCCGAAATCACCGGGGCCGTGCTCAACGATCGCCACCTGCCGGGGCTGGCCAGCGAGCTGATGCGCGAGACGCGCCGACTCGACCACCTTGCTCAACCAGCCGATCTGAGCCGGCCCTACCCGGCCCGCTCGAACAGCACCAGGGTCGCATCGTCTGCGGGCTCGGGGCCGACCCGGTCACGCCAGGCCGCCCAGGCCGCGTCGGCGGCCGCATCGAGATCCACGCCACCTTGTGCGACCAGCGTATGGGCCAGCTGCTGAGCGAGTTCCGCTTCGGCATTGGCATCGCCGCGCAACTCGACCAGACCGTCGGTATAGAGCGCCAGGCGCTCACCGCGGTCCAGCACCATGCTGTGCTCGACATACCCCGCGTCGCCCGCGAGACCGGGCAGCGGCCCGCTCAGGTCGAGCGGCTCGGATGCCGAGGCCGTGATCCGCCATGGCGGTGGGTGGCCCGCCGCGGCCAACACCACGCGGCCGTTCCCATCGAGCCCCATGACGACCAGCGTGGCGAGTGTTTCGGCCAGCAGCGCGCCCTCGCAGAAGGCCCGCGAAACCGCGTCCAGCAGCTTCGCCGGCGTCCACTGTTGACTGGAAATCGCGAGCAGGCCATGCAGGTAACCGGCCAGTGCATGGGCGTGAAGTTTCGCATCGGTGCCATGCCCCATCAGGTCGGCGAGCACGACGAGGTGACCGTGCGGCGTCGCTGCGTTGATCAGCAGATCGCCACCCCCGTGCCCGGCGGCCGTGCTGCGCACACTGCAGCGGTACGCGCCGAGCTGCCCGGGAAGGGTCGGCTGCAACCGCGAGGTGATCGACGCCCCGTACTGCTCGTCCAGCCGGCTGCGCAGCTGGCGCGAGCGCTCGAGCACGCGGCGCGTCACGCTGCGCAGGCGCTCGGCGCTGACCGGCTTGACCAGGTAGTCGTCGACCGCGAGCCCGGCCACGTCAGCCTCCGCCTCGGACTGACCGGTCAGGAACAGGAACGGCAGGGTGTCGGTGCCGGTGTGCGCGGCCAGCTTGCGGCGCAGTCCGACGCCGTCGAGGCCGGGCATGCGGATGTCGGAGATCACCAGGTCGATGGACTGCGTGGCAAGCACCTCGAGCGCGGCCTCCGCGGACTCGCAGGCCACCACTTCGTATTCGTCGTCGAGGTAGTGCCCCAACACGCGCAGGGTCGGCGCGTCGTCGTCCACCAGCAGCACCCTTTGCCGCGGCACCGGTGCCGGACCGACATCGAGCGCCAGCAGGTTGCGGCCCCCGGCGCCCGGAGCGTAATGCGCCTGCGGAAACTGCGCCGCCACCAGGGCCAGGCCCCGGCCGCTCTCGGCCAGGGGGTCGACGGGCTCGGCATGCCAGCAGGCCACGAAGTCGTCGAAGGGCGCGCCGTCGTCGCGCAATTCGAGTCGCAGCCCATCCCCCTCGCGCACCAGCGACACCTCGACCTCGGTGGCCGGGGGTTGGGCATGCTGCCCGGGGTTGACCACCAGCTCCGCAACCGCCAGCAGCAGGGCATCGCGCTTGCGCGGCTCGATCTCCAGCCCCTCGAGCAACGGCTGCAGCGCGGCGCGTGCGGCACGCGCCCCCACGGCATCGGCACCAACCGTTTGCCTGAACAACTCCTGGCGAGGAACCGTCGACTTCATGCATCCACCTCCAGGTCGCAGGCAGATTGCCACGATCCAAGCCGCTCCACTAAGCTGGCCTCACACACGATGCCATCGACACCGAGATGAACAGCACCACGCCGACGATCCTGCTGGTCGAGGACGACCAGAGCATGGCCCGCGCCTACCTCGCCTACCTCGCCGACGAACCCTACGACGTGACCCACGTCGCCACCGGTGCCGAGGCCCTGGCGGAGCTGGAGCGCCAGGCACCCGACATCATGCTGCTCGACCTGCGGCTGCCGGACATGGAGGGCTTCGAGGTGCTGCAGTGGGCACAGGAACAGGAACTCCCGACCGCCTCGGTGGTGATCACCGGGCACGGATCGATCAACGCCGCGGTCGAGTCGATGCGCCTTGGTGCCGGGGACTTCCTGGTCAAGCCATTCAGCAAGGACCGTCTCGCGATCACCCTCAAGAACCTGCAGGAGCGCCAGACGCTGTCGCAGATGGTGCAGACCTACCGCGAGGAGATCGACCGGCACAGCTACTGCGGTTTCGTCGGCTCGTCGCTGGCCATGCAGAAGGTCTACACGATCATCGACAGCGCCGCGGCGACCAAGGCCACGGTCTTCATCACCGGCGAGAGCGGCACCGGCAAGGAGGTGTGCGCCGAGGCGATCCACCGTCAGAGCCCGCGCGCGAAAGGTCCGTTCATCGCGGTCAACTGTGGAGCGATTCCAAAAGACCTGATGGAGAGCGAACTGTTCGGCCACGTCAAGGGCGCCTTCTCCGGCGCGGTGCGCGACCGCGACGGCGCGGCGCGCATGGCCAACGGGGGCACGCTGTTCCTCGACGAGATCTGCGAGATGGAACTGGCGCTGCAGCCCAAGCTGCTGCGTTTCCTGCAGACCGGCACCTTCCAGCGCGTCGGCAGCAGCCAGACCGAACCGGTCGACGTGCGCATCATCTGCGCCACGAACCGCGACCCGCAGGTCGAGGTCGACGCCGGACGCTTTCGCGAGGACCTCTACTACCGGCTGCACGTGCTGCCGGTCGCGCTGCCGCCGCTGCGTGAACGTCACGAGGACACCGTGGAGATCGCACGTCACTTCCTGCAGCGCTACTCCAGCGAGGAGGGCAAAACGTTCGCGCGCTTCGCGCCCGAGGTCGAGGAGGTCCTGACGGCCTACGACTGGCCCGGCAACGTGCGCCAACTGCAGAACGTGGTGCGCAACATCGTCGTGCTCAACCAGGGCGATACGGTCACCCCAACGATGCTGCCGGCACCGCTCGACGAGCCTTCCACGGTGAACACCGCCACGGCCACAGCCGGGGCCAAGACCGCGCCGGCCGCACCGCCGCTGTCGATCGGCGACGACGCCGCGAGTTCGCTGGAGGAGGCGATCCGTCCGCTCGCCGAACTCGAGCGCGAGGCGATCGAACGCGCGGTTGCGCTGTGCGACAACAACGTCCCGCGCGCGGCGCACTACCTCGGCATCAGCGCCGCGACCATCTACCGCAAGAAATCGGCCTGGCAGGCCCGCGACCGCGAAGCCGGCCGCTGACCGGACGCTCACCCGGGCACATCCGTGGCCTGGACCGCGTGCCTCTCCAAGGCATCGAAGGCCTCCGCCGCCGAGTCGACCAGTGCCGCGGCCAGTTCACGGCCCTGCACCTCGTCACTCTCGCGCAGCGCCTCTTCGCACCGCCGCGCGAGACGGTGCATCGCCGGCAGGCCGTAGGTGGCAGAGCTGCTGCCCAGCGCGTGCACTTCGTGATCGATGGTGGCCATGTCTCCTTCATCGAGTGCCGAAGCGATGCGCTCCACGCGCCCGCGTGCATCGTCGATGAACAGCCCGACCAGCTCGGAGACGAGGTCCGGATCGGTGTCACGGCCAAGCTGGGCCAGGGTTTCGGGATCGACCAGATCGACCGCGTCCACACCGAGCGTCACAGAAGGCCTGGCTGGCGTTTCTCCTCCGGGGGGGGGCTCTTGGTCGCTGACAGATGCGGCCAACCTGACTCCGGCCGTGCCTTGGCTCCAGCGCGCGACCACGTCGAGCAACGCTTCGTTATTGACCGGTTTCTGCAGATAGTCGTCCATGCCCGCGGCGAGGAAGGACTCCCGATCTCCGGTCATCGCGTGGGCCGTCATGGCGATGATCGGGATACGACACAGAGGATCCGGCAAGGCCCGGATCCGTCGGGTTGCCTCGAGCCCGTCCACCATGGGCATCGAGATGTCCATCAACACGAGGTCATAGGGGAAACCGGACACGGCGGTCACCGCTTCGCCCCCGTCGGATACCGCGTCGACCGTATGCCCAGCCCGCTGAAGGAGTTCCTTGGCCAGTTTGCGATTGGCCGCGACATCCTCGGCGAGCAGGATGCGCGCACTGCGTCCCACGGGGGCCTTGCGTGCGGTGCTGCCGCCAGCATGCCGAACGGTGGGCAACTCGCACGCTTCGAGCTCGACTTTGAACCAGAACCGACTGCCCTGTCCCTCGCGACTGCTGTAACCCATCTCGCCGCCCATCATCTCGACGAGCCTTCGGCTGATTGCGAGACCGAGCCCGGCACCGCCGTACCTGCGCGCGTAGGTGGCGTCCAGAGTCGTGAACTCACTGAACAGATCGGCCTGGCGCGCTTCCGGGATGCCGATACCGGTATCGGCCACGCTGAAGTCGAGCCGGTGGCGATCGCCATCGATGGGCGTCACGACGAGTTCCAGCCCGACCTCTCCCTGCTCGGTGAACTTTATGGCGTTACCCGCCAGGTTCAGCAGCACCTGGCGTAGACGCCCTGCGTCACCACGAAAGACGGCCTGTCCTGCTTCATCGACGGACACTTTGAAATGCAGCCCCTTCTCGTCAGCACGCTGTTTCAGCAATGCGCTGACCTGGCCGAGCAGGCGGGTGCTATCGAACGGCTCGTTTTCCAACTCGAACTTGCCAGCATCCATCTTGGAGAAGTCGAGGATGTCGCTGATCAGCTCGAGCAGGCCCTCACCGGCCTCGCGCGCCGTATGCACGTAATCTCGCAGGCGTGGTGCGAGATTGGCATCCTGAAGCAACCCGAGCATACCTAGCACCGCGTTCAGCGGCGTGCGCATTTCGTGGCTCATGGTCGCAAGAAAGCCGGCCTTGGCCTGGTTGGCCGCCTCGGCCTTGGCAATTGCCTCGCGCAGTTCCGTCTCGGTTTGCTTGATCTGACTGATGTCCGTGGCGTGGGAGACGTAGTGCGTGATATCACCCACGTCGTCACGCACTGCAGTGATCGAGTACCAGAGGGGATAGATCTCGCCATTCTTGCGTCGATTCCAGATCTCCCCCTCCCAGTGTCCGCTGTCGTTTAGCGACTTCCAGAGTTCGGCGTAGAACGCCTCATCGTGACGGCCGGACTTCTGAAACCCGGCATTGAGACCGATCGCATCCTGGGCACCGAATCCACTGACCTCGGTAAATGCCTTGTTGACCCGCATGATGGTGCCCTGCGCATCGGTCACCATCATCGCCTCCTTGGTGTTGAAGGTGATGGCCGCCAGGCGCTGCTCCTCTTCCAGGCGGCGTCGTTCGATGATGTTACGAAACACCACCACGGCGCCCTCGACTCGACGGTTCATCAGAATCGGTGTGCTGGTGTATTCGACTGGGAAGGGTTTGCGGTTCCAGCGCCAGAATGTGGTGATCGCCATGTGCCGCACGTGGCCTTTCTCGATCGCATCCAGCAAAGCGGCATCCTCCTCGGTGGCCTGAATCTCTTCTGGGCGGCCAAGGTGGACCACTTCGAGCACAGACAAGCCAAGGACATCGTTTCGTGAGCAACCGATGAGCTGAAGCGCCGTGTCGTTGATGAACTCGACGCTGCCGTTCGCATCGAGGCCGATGATGCCTTCACCTGCCGAGTTCAGGACGAGTTCGTTACGCGTCTTGAGATGCTCCAGGGACGCGCTGGTCCGGACCAACCGGGCATGCGATTGGGAGCTCTCGATCAATGCTCCACCCAGGTCGTTGATTGCCACGCTGAGCAATGAGAGTTCCCTGGAGGTGGAGCGAGGAAGTTGCCCATCGAGATCGCCGTTGGCGATCTCATTGACCCGTCGAGTGATGATTCCCAGCGGCTTGATCGTCAGCTTGTTCAACAGATAGAACACCAGCAGCGCCATGAGTAACAGGCCGCTGGAATACAACAGATTGGTACTAGCGACATGTCCACGCACATGGTCTAGCAGTTGTGTGTCGTTCCAGTACACCTCGAGGCTGCCGAACAGCTCGCCAGCGTAGGTGATGGAGATCTGCATCGATGTAGCCTCTACATCCAGAGATGCATCGCGTCGCCATTGCACCAGATTTTCACCCTGCTCGTTGACGAGGCTAATGGTCAGGATGTTCTCTTCCAGATCAGCCACCTCTGCGAGACTGCTTTCGAGGACCGGGATGTCCTCCGTGATCAACGCCTCCAGCACGGCGGTCCTGATCAGGCCCATCTTGATCTGTCGATCTTCGTTGGATTGATGGAGCAGATCCTCTTGCATCTGCTTGGTGAGCATGAAACTCCCAACCACCAGGGTGATGACCGTGGCGAAGGCAAGGACCAAGGCAACCTGCCTCCAGAGCGGCCACTCCGCAAAACGGTGAGAGGTGCCTTGAGTCAGAAGATGGGGGGTGTCGTCTGCAGATGCCATGGTTTCACCAGAGCCTGCGCAGTGCAGGCATTACCACGAATTCAAGCAAAAAACAGGCCTGATCGGCACCGTCGCACTGCCCGTCGTACAACGGCCACACAACGCATTTTTTTGCAGCGCGAGTCGCAATATGCGACGTCCCGGGATATCGCCAGGCGTTGCGAGTGCCCCTGCTTGCCACACCGTTGCCATCATCATGCGCAAGCATAGCGTTTCTGTGCTGCATGGCTCGTAACGAACTTTTCACGGGTGCATTGGCATGCCGCTTGCGTGAGTTGAAACAGAGAACCCATGCGCGCGAGTTCGCCATGCCGTTGATGCAAACGCCAGGCGGACCTGATGCGACCGCAGAAATACACTCTGGAGTGCCCTATGCGATCCATGCTTTTCGTCCTCATCCTGCTCCACGCGACAGGCGTCGGCGCTCAGGACTGGCCTCAGGCCTGCTACAACGAGACGTCGATGTGGGTCACCAACGCCTGCAAGACCTATATCGAAGAAGTCTATGTGCCCGAGCAGGAGGCCCTGGCCGCGGCCCCCGCGCCCGTTCTCGGCTCCGGTGCGGGCGCGCTGCTCATGGCTGGCGGCGTGGTTCTCGTGGTTCTGTGGCGGCGACGCAGGAGCGGACGTGGCTGAGATCGGCCGCAATGGGCTGATCTTCGCGGTGGCCCTCCTGGGTGCCGCGAATGCCACGCTGCGCCCGGTGACCTCCTCGATCCATGAGCTGGGCTGGCTGGAGTCTGCAGGACACGCCTTTGGCGTGAACCCCGCCGTTTGGGTGGCGCTCATCCTGGCCCTGGTCGGCCTGCATGCACGGGATCACGTCCCGCTGACGGGTCGCGACCTGGCCCTGGCCGGCACCGCACTGCTAGGGCTCACGATCCCCAGCGCCACCATCAGCTGGTTGGTCGTGGCTGCCTACGCCCTCGCACTCGCGTTCGACACCCGGCTCGATCCAACCCAGCGCACAGCAGCGCTGATCCTCGCGGTCGCGGCCCTGCGCGCGCCCCTGATCTCTGCAACCATGAGCCTGCTGAACGAACCGCTGCTGGCCTTCGATGCGGCGCTCGCGGCGTCGGCTCTGGCCCTGTTCATGGAGGGCGTATACGCAGAGGGCAATCTGGTGCTCGGCCCCGACGGTGCGCGCCTGGTGATCCTGACGAGCTGCTCGTCTCTGGCGAACCTCTCCTATGCACTGCTCTTCTGGTTCGCGGTCAGCCGCACACTCATGCCCCGGATGGAGCGTCGTGCCTGGCTTGCCGGTGCCGTCATCGCCTGCGCGCTGGTCTCCCAGAACGTGGCCAGGCTCGCGCTGATGGCCACCTCGGATGCGGGCTATGAAATCATCCACGGCCCCTCCGGACGGCTTTTTTTCGAACTCCTGATGCTGTTCATGGTGACCGGCATCACACTGCTTGGAGTCAGAGATGCCCTCGCGAAACACCCTCGCGATCGCGCTGCTGTTGCTGCTCGGTCCGCTTAGCCTGGCTGGCAAGCTGATGGCGTCGGGGAATTACGGCCAGCCAGCCGGGGCCTCCCACGCGTCACCAGCCGACACCCTGCTGCGTGGCGAGGATCTCGTGCGCGTCACGACCCGTCCGATCATCGACGGTGAAGCGTACCGACTCGCCATCTACCGCCAGCGCGAACCAGAAAACTGCACCGGCCTGCTCTACCTCATGCCGATGTCCACGAATGCCGAAGCGAGCAGCCTGCTCAGCCGGGCGAGCTCCCCGCGTGTGGTCGATCACTTCTTCGTGCTCGGCGGGGAGCTTTCGGAACGCTTCCCGGCCTGGCGCTTCTGGATGCTCAGCACGTCAGCACAGCTGCAACGGGTGATCGGGCGTCCGGCACCTGCGCCCGTCGTGCATGGCGTGGCCACGACCGACGCCTGCCTGGAGGCGCGTCGCATGAACTGGTCGAAGCTGCGTGTCTGACCTCGAGTGGCACGGCATGACGACCCGCGCCAAGGACGCGGCATGCGTCTGCTGATCGGCAATCAGGCGCCGCTGCTCGGCACGCGCCGTGGCCAGGTGCTGCTCGCCACCGGCACCTGCCTGGCGATCGCCCTCGCCTGGCACGCCTTCCAGCATCCGCTGGTGGTGCTCGCCGCCGGGCTCGCCCCGTTCGCACTGCTCGGCGTGCTGCGCATGCCCTTCCCGGTGGTGCTGGCCTTCGTGGTGTTCTCGTTCTTCCGTATCCATGAGGTGATCCAGCCGCTCTACCCGCTGCGCATCCCGCAGCTGTTGGCCCTGGGCGCACTCGGCTCGCTCGCGTGGGGCCTCTGGCACCGCCAGATTCGCGTCTACTGGCGCCCCGAGCTGACGGTGTTCGCGGTGTTCTTCACGCTGGTGACGCTGGGCGTGCTGCTGGCCACGAACCGACCCTCGGCAATCGAGGCCTGGACCGGGACCTATTCGAAGATCGGCATCATGGTGCTGGCCATCGCCTGGCTCGCCACGTCGCGCGAGGCGTTCCGCCTGACCGTGCGTGTCGTGCTCGCATGCGGGCTGCTGCTCGCCATGGTCACGCTCTACAACAAGGCCAACGGCATCGGACTGGTCGAAGGCACGCGCGCGACGATCGCACGCAACCTCGGCTCGATGCTGGGCGATCCGAACGATCTCGCACTGACGCTGCTCTTCCCGGCCAGTTTCGCGCTCGCGGTGCTGTTGAGCCGGGGCAGCCACTGGTTCTGGCGACTGCTCGGCGCGCTCTGCTTCGTGGCCGTCGTCGCCGCGATCATCGCCACCCAGAGTCGTGGCGGCCTGCTCGGGATCGCGGCGGTGACCGGGATCTTCGCCTACCGGCGCGTGCGCTCGAAACTGCTGCTGGTGCTGGCTGGAGCCGCCGTGCTCGCCGTGCTGTTCACGGTTGCCGGGATCAGCGACCGCGCGTCGGGCGGTGCGCACGAACAAGGCGTCGACGAATCGGCCATGGGGCGCATCTACGCCTGGGGCGCGGCGTACCGCATGGCGCTCGACAACCCGGTGTCCGGCGTCGGCCTGAACAATTTCCTGGGCAACTACTGGGCCTACAGCGCCCACTGGGACGGTCGCAACCACGCCGTGCACAGCACCTGGTTCGGCGTGCTCGCCGAAACCGGTTTCATCGGTCTCGCGGTGTTCGTGTTGATGGTCGCCGTCACGCTGATCCTGGTAAGGCGTAGCGCCATGCTGCTCGCCCCGGGCCAACCGGGGCATGTCCACGACGCCTACCTGGTCGCCCTGGGCGTCGAGGCGGGCCTGGTCGGGTTCATCGTTTCCGGAACGTTCCTGACCATGGGCTTCCTGTGGCCGTTCTACATCCTGCTCGCGCTGGCCGTCGCGGTAGGCGAGTTCGCGCGACGCCAGACCGCGCGCCCGTCGCAGGGCGTTTCGCAGAATGCGATTCGTCGCGAAACCGATGGCCCGCAACGCGATCCGACGCAGCCTGC
>JAACFL010000084.1 GCA_009937385.1 Gammaproteobacteria bacterium
TCGGCGTCGTCGAGGATGATGAACGGGTCGCTGCCGCCGAGGTGCAGCGTCACCTTCTTGCCCTCCTCGCCGGCCAGCGCCGCGACCTCACGGCCGGCGCGGCCGCTGCCGCAGAAGCTCACCGCGGAGACCATCGGCGCGGCGATGACGCTCGGCACCTGAGCCGCGTTGATCTGCAGTGCGCGGAACGTATCCGATGCACCGAGCCCTTCACGCAGCAGCTCGTCGATGGCGAGCGCGCACTGGGTCACGGCACCGGCGTGCTTGAGCACCACGCCGTTGCCGGCCAGCAGTGCCGGCATGGCGACACGGAACACCAGCCAGAAGGGTGCGTAGCGCGGTGTGATGGCGAGCAGGATCCCGAGTGGGGGCCGCTCGAGGAGCACCCGGTGGCCCTCGCTGTCGGCGAGCTGCTCGTGACCCAGGTAGTCGCCGGCCGTGCGCGCGAGATGCTCGCAGAGCCGGGCGCAGTCCTCGACCTCCTGTAGCGACTCGCTGCGCAGCTTGCCCATCTCGAAGGTGATCAGGTGCGACAGCTCCGCACTGTCGCTGCGCAGCAGCCCGGCGAGCTGGGACAGGCGTTCGGCACGCTCCGCCAGTGGCAGGTCACGCCACTCCGCCGCGCCCTGCTCGACCGCGTCGAGCGCCTCGCGCAGCTTGTACCCGTTCCACTCCCTGAAGACCGACAGCGTCGACCCGTCGAGCGGCGATGTGGAGCGAAGTGCCATGGACCCCCATCCTCGTCTTGTTATGTGCACACCATACTAGTATAAAAATCCCGCGTTTAGCTTGCCCTTTTCAGAGAACCCAGGCCATGGCCAACCAGACCCTTTGCATCCTCGGCGGCACCGGCTTCGTCGGCCGTCACCTGGTCCGCGCGTTGCACGACGCCGGACACACCGTTCGCGTGCTCACCCGGCGCCGTGAGCGTCACCGTGAACTGCTTGTGTTGCCTCGGGTTACCGTCGACGAAGTCGACATCGGCGACCCCGAGGCGCTGACCGCCGCGTTTACCGGCTGCAGCGCGGTGGTGAACCTGGTCGGCATCCTCAACGAGAAGGGCCGCGACGGCGCCGGCTTCGAGGCCGCGCACGTCGCGCTACCGGAACGGGTCATCGCCGCGTGCCGAACCGCGGGCGTCGGAAGGCTGCTGCACATGAGCGCGCTGAACGCCGATCCGGAGGGCCCGAGCCATTACCTGCGCAGCAAGGGCCGCGGCGAGGCCCTGGTGCATGCCGCGCACGGGCCCGACCTCGCGGTCACCAGCTTCCGGCCCTCGGTGATCTTCGGCCAGGGTGACGGCATGTTCTGCCGCTTTGCCGGCTTGCTTGCCCTCGCCCCGGTCTTCCCTCTGGCCTGCGCCAGCGCACGCTTCGCGCCGGTCTGGATCGACGACGTCGTGCACTGCTTCGTGCAGGCACTGGACGACCCGGCCACCTACGGCGAGCGCTACGACCTGTGCGGCCCCGAGGTCTGGACCCTGCACCAGCTGGTCGAGTACACCGCGCGCGAGGCCGGCATGAACCGCTGGATCGTGCCTCTCGGTGAAGACCTGTCACGCATGCAGGCGTGGTTCATGGAGTGGCTGCCCGGCAAGCCGTTCTCGCGCGACAACATCGCCTCGACCACGCTCGACAGCGTCTGCAGCGGGCCGTTCCCGGCGGTGTTCGACCGCGTGCCGGCGACCATCGAGCAGGTGGTGCCGGGCTACCTCGGCACGCGTCAGAAGAACCCGCGCTACAGCGGCATGCGCCGGTTCGCAAGGCGCTAGAAGCGAGTAGGCGCTTACTCAGTACGCAGCGCCTGGACCGGTTCTAGGCCCGCCGCCCGCCGTGCGGGGACCACGCCGGCGAGCAGGCCGATGGCGACCGCCAGCCCCTCCGCCAGCGCCAGGTAGAACGGTGAAACCGCGACCGGCATCGCCGGCACCAGCCAGCCGAGCAGCAGCGCCCCACCGACCCCGAGCACCAGGCCCAGCGCGCCGCCCAGCGCGGCCAGCGCCACCGCCTCGCCCAGGAACAGGCCGAGCACCTGCCAGTGGCCGGCACCCAGCGCGCGCAGCAGGCCGACCTCGGCGGTGCGCTCGGTGACGGCAATGGTCATGATCGTCAGCACGCCGACCCCGCCCACCATCAGCGAGATGCCACCCAGCGCGCCGACCGCGAAGGTCAGCACGCCAAGCACCGAATCGAGCACGTCGAGCATCTGCTCCTGGGTGATGATGGTGAAATCCTCCTGGCCGTGGCGCGCGGTCAGCCGCGCCCGGACCGCCGCGACCAGCGCGTCGACGTCGCTGCCCGGGGCGTAGAGCAGATCGATCTCGTGCACCCCGCCGAGATCGAACAGGCGCATCGCGCGCTCGGTCGGCACGTAGACGGTGTCGTCCATGTCGAAACCCAGCAGCTGGCCCTTCGCGGCCATCACGCCGACCGCGCGGTAACGCTCGCCGCCGATGCGCACCACCTGGCCGAGCGCCGGGCGGTCGCCGAACAGCTCCCGGCGCAGCTTGGCACCGAGCACCGCCTGGGCACGAGCCGCGCCGGTGGCATCCATGTCGAAGAAGCGGCCCTCGGCCACCTCCAGCCGCCACAGTTCGGGGGCCGCCGCGCCGACGCCGAGCACCATCGTCTGGCGCCGGCGCCCGCTCCACTCGACGTCGGCGTTGCCCTGCACCACCGCCGCCACCGCGACCACCCGCGGCAGGTGGGCGAGCGCATCGGCGTCCTCGAGCGACAGCGGGCGCGTGGTGTGGACCACGGCAGCCGACATGCCGAAGGTGCTGGTGCGCCCCGGCGTCACCCCGAGCAGGTTGGTGCCGAACTGCGTGAACTCTCCGAGCACGAAACCGCGGACCCCCTGACCGATCGAGGTCAGCAGCACGACCGCGGCGATGCCGACGCCGATCCCGAGCATGGTCAGCAGGCTGCGCGCCGGGTGCGCGAGCACGCCGCGCCATGCCATCTGCACCTGGTCGGCGAGGCGCATCGCTACCTCCGCGCCAGTGCAGCGACCGGGTCGAGGCGCGCTGCGTGGCGTGCCGGCAGCGCTCCGAACAGCAGCCCCATGCCAAGCGCAAGCAGCAGCGCGGCCGGTGCGGCCCAGGCCGGGGCACTGAAATCCAGGTCCGGGTAGAACGCGCCCAGCAACGCCGCGCCGAGCGCCCCGATCGCGAGCCCCAGCAGCGCGCCACCGAGGGCGAGCAGGCCCGCCTCGGTCAGGAACAGCCCGAGCACCTGGCGTGGCGGCGCGCCGAGCGCCATCAGCAGGCCGATCTCGGCGGTGCGTTGCGAGACGGCGACCAGCATGACATTCATGATCAGGATCCCGGCCACCACGAGGCTGATCGCACCGATGCCACCGACCGCCAGCGTCAGGGTGCCGAGGATGCGGTCAAAGGTCGCCAGCATGGCATCCTGGGTGATCACGGTGACGTCGTCCTCGCCGTCGTGGCGCGCGCGCACCGTGGCGAGGATCCCCTCGCGCGCCCGCTCGAGAAGCGTGCGGTCGCGCGCCTGGACCAGCACCCGGAACAGCGCCGGGGTGTCGAACAGCGCCTGCGCGGTCGACACCGGCACCAGCACCAGTTCGTCGAGCTGCACGTCGAGCGAGCGGCCGGTCGAACCGAGGACGCCGATCACGCGACAGCGGCGATCCCCGAGGCGCAGCGTCTCGCCGAGCGCGGAGGCGCCGCCGAACAGCTCCGCCTCGATGGTCCTGCCGAGCACGCACAGCGGGCGTCCGCGGCGCGGGTCGCCGGCCGGCAGGAAACGACCGGTCGCGATCTCGATCCGGCGGATCGGTTCGAAATCGGCGGTGGTGCCGACCACCGTGCTCTCGCGCTCGCGGCCCGCCGCGGAGACCGGCACCGAGCCGATCACGAGCGGTGCGACGCGCTTGATCGCGGGATGGCGCAGCAGCGCCAGTGCATCCTCCAGGGTCAGGTCGCGCGGCGTGACACCGAGCAGTGGCGGCGGCCCGCCGACCGTCTCCGAGCGGCCCGGCAGCACCACCAGCAGGTCGGTGCCGAGGCTCGAGAACTCACCCATCACGTAGCGCCGGGCCGCCTCACCGAGGCCGGTCAGCAGCACCA
This sequence comes from Gammaproteobacteria bacterium, assembly GCA_009937385.1. GTDB lineage: Bacteria > Pseudomonadota > Gammaproteobacteria > QNFN01 > QNFN01 > QNFN01. The sequence continues at coordinate 4,091 of JAACFL010000084.1, forward strand.
CCGAGGCGACGCCGATCGCCATCGCCAGCAGCATCAGCGCGGTGCGCATGCGGAAGCCGTGCAGCGCGTCCCAGGCGAAATGCAGACGGTCGGCGAGGGTCACGGCACCTGCTCCTCGACCCGGCCGTCGACGACGTGGATACGCCGCCCCGCCCGGCGCCCGATCTCCGGGTCGTGGGTCACCACCAACAGCGTCAGGCCGGAGGCGTGCAGCGCCTCGATCAGCTCCAGCACCTCGTGACCGGAGTGGCGGTCGAGGTTGCCTGTCGGCTCGTCGGCGAGCAGCAGGCGCGGCTCCATGATGGTCGCCCGTGCGATGGCGACGCGCTGGCGCTGACCGCCAGAGAGCTGGTCGGGACGGTGACTGGCGCGCGACACCAGGTCGAGGCGCTCCAGCGCGCGCGCCACCCGCACGCGCCTCTCGTCGGGCTCCACGCCGGCCAGCACCAGTGGCAGGCCGACGTTCTCGGCCGCCGTCAGGCGTGGGACCAGGTGGAAGAACTGGAACACGAAGCCGACCTTGTCTCGGCGCAGTTCGGCGCGCGCCGCGCCGTCGAGCACGGTCACGTCGGTGCCGTCCAGGCAGTAACGTCCACGGGTCGGCCGGTCGAGCAGGCCGATGACGTTGAGCAGCGTCGACTTGCCGGAGCCGGATGGCCCCATGATCGACAGGTACTCGCCAGCGGCGACGTTCAGCTCGACGTCGCGGAGCGCATGCACCGTCTGTTCGCCGACCTCGAAATCACGGCCGATCCCGGCGAGCTCGAGCATCACGGCGTATCGGTGGCCGGCACCACGGTCGCGCCGGCGACCACCCCCTCGTCGGGAAGCGCGACGCGCTCGCCGCGTGCCAGGCCGCCGAGCACCTCGACGACCTGCCAGTTGCGCAGTCCGACCTCGATCTCGACCGCCTCGAGCATGCCGTCGGCTGGGCGGTAGCGCAGCACGCGATCGTCCTCGTCGATCGCGGCGGCCGGGATGCGCAGCGCGTTCTCATGCCGCTCGAGCAACACCTCGACGTCGGCGGTGTAGCCTGGCAGCAAGCCGGTCAACTGGCCGGGGTCCAGCTCGACCTCGATTTCGACGGTGCGGGCCTGCTTCTCGAACTCCTGCACATAGGGGGCGACGCGGCGCACCGTGCCGCCGAAGGTGCGCTCGCGGAACGCGTCCAGGGTCACGCGCGCCACCTGGCCGCGGCGCACGTCAGGGGCGTCGACCTCGTCGATCGGTGCGCTGACGTAGAGGCAGCCGGACTCGACCAGGTCGACCACCGGCAGGGTCGCGATCCCGGGGGGCGAGGGCGTCACGTACTCGCCCAACTCGCCGTTGACCTCGGCGACGACGCCGGCGAAGGGGGCGCGTATCTTGCTGCGTTCGAGTGCGGCCCGAGCCACCGCGATGCTGCTGCGCGCCACCTCGGCGTTGGCGCGTGCCGCGCTGCACGCCGCCTCGCGGGCCGCCGCCTCGGTGACCGCCTGGTCGACGCTCTCCTCGGCGACCAGGTCACGCTCACGCAGCCTGACCAGGCGGTTCGCCTCGCGGCGCCCGACCTCCGCGCGCAGGCAGGCCTGTTCGATATTGGATAGTGCGGCGCGCGCCTCGCTCTCGGTCAGCGTGACCTGGGCCGTCAGGTCGCGGTTCCAGAGCCCCACCAGCAACTCGCCAGGCTTCACGACCGCGCCCTCGCGCGCGGCGAGCACCTCGATGGTGCCGCCCATCGCCGGCGCCAGGCGGGCCCGGCGGCAGGCGTTCACCGTGCCGCCCCGCGTGTTGGCAACCAGCGATTCGACCGTGCCCGGCTCCACCGTGACCAGCGTCGCGATGATCGGATCGGGGCGTGTCAGCCACCAGCCCGCGACGGCCAGTCCAGCCAGCACGGCCACGAATAGCGTCCAGCGTTTCAGCATCCCAGCCGTCCCCCTTGCGCTTCCGCTGCGTTCATCTCCCGATACCAGTCTAGTCGTTGAAACCTCCGGGAGTGGCGCTAAGTGACTGGTTTGACGCTGCTCAGCTCCGATCCCAGAGCGGCGCCAGCTCCGCGAGACGCGCGTGGCGGGACGCGTCGGGCTGCTCGGCGAGCGCCTCGACGGCGGCGTGGAAGGCGGCGAAATCGCCGCCGTGCTGCGCCAGCAGGGCGCGGAAGGCGGGCACCAGGTGGTGATAGAGGCCGACGGTGTTGAGCTTGGCGTTGTCGAGCCCGCCCTCGATCCAGGCATCGAAACCTGGATCGCTGCCCCACGCCGCGCGCAGCCCGGCATAGGCGTGCGATGCGGTCGCGATGGCCTGCGCCTTGCGCGCCCGGCGCGCCGGGTCGGGCAGCGCCTCGGCATAGAGGGTGGCGAGCTCGTCGCGCAGTGCGAGCAGCAGGTCGATCACCGCACGGCGCCGCTTCGCCTCGGCCCCGGCACGTGCGAGCAGCGCCTCATCACCGCGCGCCTCGAGCCAGCGCCTGACCCCGGCGTCGGCCACCGCGGTGGCGTAGGACTCGTTGAACAGCGTGTCGCCCGCGACGAACAGCCGGCGGTGGCTCAGCTCGTGGAACAGCAGCCAGGCGAGTCGGTCCTCGCGGCGGAACAGGAAGGTGTCGAGCAACGGATCGTCGAACCAGCCCAGCGTCGAGTAGGCGACGACGCCGGCGACGTGGACGTCCTCGCCTGCCGCGCGCAGGCGGTCGGCCTCGCGCGCCGCGGCGGCCGCGTCGAAGTAGCCACGGTAGGCCAGGCAACCCACCAGTGGGTAGCACCATTCACGTGGCTCGAGCGAGAACTCGGGGGCGGCGAACACGTTCCATGCCACGAAGGGGCGCCCGAGCGCAGCGTAGCTCGCGTAGCTCTGCTGCACCGGGAGCGCCAGCTCGCGCTCGGCGAAGGCGAGGATCTCGCGAGCGAGACGCAGTCGTTCGGCCAGCGCGGGATCGGTGGCGGGGTCTTCGAGCAGCGCGTCGACCGGCCGGGCCGCGGAGAGCAGCTCGAGCTGGCCACCCGCGGCACCGACGTAGTAGCCGAGCGACGTACAGCCGCCGGTGAGGAGCAGCAGCAGTGCGGCCGCGAGGTGGCGCCATCCCATGCTTGGTGAACATAGCACGCGCCGCTAACATGCCCGGATGGAAACCTACCTGGTCGGTGGCGCGGTGCGCGACCGCCTGCTCGGCCTCGAGGTGCACGAACGCGACTGGGTCGTGGTCGGCGCCACCGTCGAGGCCATGCTCGCGGCCGGCTACCGCCAGGTCGGTCGCGACTTCCCGGTCTTCCTGCACCCCGAGAGCGGCGACGAGTACGCGCTGGCACGCACCGAGCGCAAGTCGGCGCCGGGCTACCGTGGCTTCGTCGTCCACGCCAGCCCGGAGGTGACCCTCGAAGAGGACCTGCGCCGCCGCGACCTGACCATCAACGCCATCGCCGAGGGCCCCGACGGCGCCCTGATCGACCCGTTCGGGGGCGTCGAGGACCTGCGCCTCGGCCGCCTGCGCCACGTCTCGCCGGCCTTCGTCGAGGACCCGGTGCGCGTGCTGCGCTGCGCCCGCTTCGCCGCGCAGTTCGCCCACTGGGGCTTCCGCGTCAGCCATGCGACGCACAAGCTGATGCGCGAGATGGTCGACGCCGGCGAGGTCGACGCGCTGACCCCGGAACGGGTCTGGGCCGAGCTGGAACGGGCGCTGACGACACCGACCCCGGCGCGCTTCTTCGAGGTGCTGCAGCGCTGCGGGGCGCTGGCCAGGGTGCTGCCCGAGCTCGACCCGCTGCTTGGGCCGACCCCGGAGAGCCACGCCGGCAGCGACGACGCCAGACCACGCGCGCTGCGCGCCCTGGATCGCGCGGCCACGCTCGACGCGTCGCCCGAGGTGCGCTTCGCGGCACTGGTGCTGCCACTCGGCGAGGCCGGCCCGGTCGAAAGCCTGTGCGCACGGCTGCATGCGCCGCACGCCTACCGCGACCTTGGCCGACTGGCCGCAGCGCATCACCCCGCGGTGCGCGACGCGGCGCAGCTCGCGCCGGACGCGTTGCTCGAGCTGCTCCAGCGCCTCGACGCCTTCCGCCGCCCCGGGCGCCTCGCCGACCTGGCGCGGGCGGTCCAGGCCGACGACCAGGACGCCCTCGAAACCCCCTACCCGCCCGCCGAGCGGCTGCTCACGGCCCACGCCGCCGCGGCCGCGGTCGACGCCAGCGACCTGGCCGCCAGCGGCCTCGACGGCCCGCAGATCGCCTCGGCGCTGCACGACCGGCGCGTCGCAGCCCTCGCCGCGCTTTCCTGAACCTCGCCTCGGACTGCTCGCCTCCACGTGGGCGACACCACCTCCTGCCCCCCGCGCCTGTCGGATTAATCCGACATTTTGCCGCCACGGCATGGCGTTAGAGTGGCGCTGCCAGCGGACGGTACACGACCAACACGAGGGAACGACCAACGACAAGACGAACAAAAAGGGGAATCGCCATGCACCACGACAGGAACCACCGGGCCCCGGTCCACACGCTCTCCCAGCAGCTCGACACCCGTTTCGATCCCGACCTCGGCGCAATCTGGCTCGACATGCAGTCCGCCCCGCGCCCCTGCTTCACCCCACGACTCCTCGAGGAGCTGCGCAGATACCAGCGCATGCTCGAGAACCGGCAGGGACACTGGCGCCACGCCGGCGCGATGCGCCGCATCGACTACCAGGTACTGACCTCGTCGGTGCCCGGCATCTTCAACCTCGGTGGCGACCTCGACCGCTTCCTCGGCTGGATCACCGAACGCGATCGTGGCGCGCTGGCGAGCTACGCGCGTGCCTGCATCGATGTCCTCTACCCCAACGCGGTCAACTACCACCTGCCGATCACCACCATCGCGCTGGTGCGCGGCCAGGCACTCGGCGGCGGCTTCGAGGCGGCGCTGTCGAGCAGCGTGATCATCGCCGAGGCCGGCGCCCAGCTCGGCCTGCCCGAGATCCTGTTCAACCTGTTCCCCGGCATGGGCGCCTACAACCTGCTGTGCCGTCGCGTCACCCCGCACCAGGCCGAGCAGATGATCCTCGGCGGGCGGATTTACCAGGCGGCGGAGTTGCATGAGCTCGGCATCGTCGACGTCGTCGCCGAGGACGGCGAGGGTCACGACGCGGTGGCGACCTTCATCCGCCGCCACCGCCGCCAGCGCAACGGCCACGTCGCGCTGCAGCGGGCGCGGCAACGGGCGCATCGCGTCTCCTACCGGGAGCTGATCGACATCACCGACATCTGGGTCGACGCGGCGCTGGCACTCGAGCCCAGGGACCTCAAGGTCATCGAACGGCTGGTTCGGGCGCAGAACCGGGCCACCGCCCCGGACGATGCTGCCTCGCGACGCGTGGCCTGAGCCGGCCTAGGTGGGCGCGCCGCGCATTTGTGCGCGGCGCGCGGCGAAGGCCTCGGCGGTGCTCTCGATCATTGTGGCCAGGGCCGTGGCCGCGGCGCGCGCCTCCACGTGCCGCTGCGCCTGGCACAGCTCGGTGAGCCGCCCGCAGGCCTCGAACACGCCCTGCGCACCGACGCTGCCGGCGGAACCGCGCAG
>JAACFL010000295.1 GCA_009937385.1 Gammaproteobacteria bacterium
GGCGAGCAGCATGACCGGGTGGCCACCCGTCAGGTCGGCGAGGAACTCGGTATGGCCGGTGAAGGCGATACCGGCGTCGTTGATCACCCCCTTGTGAACCGGGCCGGTGACCAGCGCGTGTGCCTCACCGGTCTGGCACGCAGCGGTCGCCGCGCGCAGCGTGTCGAGCACGTAGCCGGCATTGGCCGGGTCGAGCCGGCCCGGTTCGGCCGGCGTGGCCAGTGGGTGGGGCGCGATGCCGAGCGTGCCCGGTGCCTGCGGCACGGGTGCGCGAGACGGCTCGTGGGCGACCAGTTCCAGCGGCAGGCCGAGTCGTCTGGCCGCCGTGCGCAGCAGCCCGGGATCGGCGTAGGCGACCAGCTCGACCGGCCAGGCCTGCTGGGCGATGCGCACGCAGAGCTCGGGCCCGACGCCGGCCGGCTCGCCCGGGGTCAGGGCCAGGCGGCGGACGGCGGGAGGGTTCACTCGGTGTCCAGGCGGTAGTCCACGTAGGCCTCGTCACGCAGCCGCTGGGCCCAGAGCTGGGTCTCTTCCTCGACCTTGCGGCGGAACAGCGCCATGCGCGCGCGGTTGCGCCGCACCTCTTCGGTGACGTCCTGCTGGCGGCGCTCCTCGACCTTGATCAGGTGCCAGCCGAACTGGGACTGCACCGGTTCGCTGAGGCCGCCGACCGGCAGCGCGTCCATCGCCTTCTCGAACTGGGGTACCAGGTCGCCGGGATTGACCCAGCCGAGCTCCCCGCCGCGGCTTGCACTGCGGGTGTCGGCGGAGTTGGCCTGCGCGAGCGCGGCGAAGTCCTCGCCGTTGACGATGCGATCGCGCAGCCGCTCGATACGCAGGCGCGCCTCGGTGCCGGAGATCACCGCGGTCGGCGCGATCAGGATGTGGCGCACGTTTGTCTGGGTGATGTACTGCTTCGCCTCGCCGCGCTTGTCGACCACCTTGACCAGGTGGAAGCCGCTCGGGCTGCGGATCGGCTGGCTGACCTGGCCGACCTGCATCGCGACCACGGTGTCGACGAACAGGCGCGGGATCTGCCCGGCGTTGCGCCATCCGAGGTCGCCACCGGCGAGCGCCTGCTGGCCGTCCGACTCGGCGATCGCGGTCTGTGCGAAGTCGGCGCCCCCTTCGAGGTCGCCGGCGATGCGCTCGATCCTCTCGCGCCCGGCCTGGATCTGCTCGGGGCTGGCCGCCTCGGGCAGGGCAACCAGGATGTGGCCGAGCAGGTACTCCACGGGCTGCTCGCTGAGCTGCGCCTCGCGGGAGAGCAGGCTCTCGACCTCCTGGTCGGTGATCGTGATGCGGTTGTTGATCTGGCGCTCGCGCAGCCGCGCGGTGGTCATGTCGATGCGGATGTCTTCACGCAGGCGGTTGAAGCTGTAACCGTCCTGCTCGACCGTCTTGCGGAACTCGATCAGGTTCATGTTGTTCTTACGGGCGATCTCGCGCATCGAGTTGTTGAGCTCGATGTCGTCGACGATCACGCCGGTCTGCGCGGCGAGCTGCATCTGCAGCTCCTCGACGACCATGCGCTCGAGCACCTGCCTCTGGAGTACGTCCTGCGGCGGCAGGCTGGTGTTCTGGCGGGCAGCTCGGTCGAGGTGATGACGCTGTCGTTGACCACCGCGACGATGCGATCGAGGGGCTCGGGCGCGGCCAGCACGGCGCGCGTGGCCAGCAGCATGATCAGGGTGGGGAACAGGAATCGGCGAAGCGGCATCATGCGAATCTCGGTCTGGATGGGGCGGGCCGGGTCAAGGTCGTGGCACGCGGTAGCCGGGCAGGCTGCTGCTCAGGAAGCTCGTGATGTCGTCGCCCAGCCGGCCGAGCCCGGACAGCTCGAGCTGGAACATCACCGCGGTGTCCTTGTCGTCCGGCACCAGCGTGTCGGGGACGAACTCGCGCAGCACGAGGCGTGCTGCCCAGCAGCAGCTCTTATACTCGAAACCCGCGAAGGATTCGAGACTGGTCTCGGCCTCGAGCGAGTAGAGCCAGCGCGCGACACCGTGCCAGTTGCTCGCAATCGGCCAGCTGATTCCGAGGTCAAGCTGTTCGATGGTGTCGCCGCTGGTGCGGTAGTCAAGACGGGCTATTCGGCGCGAGTCCGGTCGGTAGGTGACCGTCAACGAGCCGCTTTCGGTCTGTTCGTCGTCGGGGTTCCAGATCAGTTCGCCGCTCAGGCTCAGGTTGTATCCCGGGTAGGCAGTGGCGCGCGCGACGATCGGCGAGGTTGAGCTGGTCTCGACCGCCTGGCCTGGCAGTGTGACCTTTCGGTCACGGAAGTAGAGAATCTGCCCCAGGTCGAAGCGAGCACGCTCACTGCCGTTGCGGTCGTCGACGAAGCGCGAGGTGACCGCGACACTCAGCTGGTTGGCGTCGCCGACCCGGTCGGCGCCGCTGAAGCGGTTGTCGCGGAACAGGGCGTTCCAGTTGAACAGCGGCAGTCCGGTGTCGAACACAACGTCGCTGCCGCGGACGTTCGTGATCAAATCCTGCTGATCCTCGTACGGCACGTACAGGTAGAAGAGTCGTGGCTCGAGGGTCTGGCGCAACCCGCCGCCGAATGCCGTACGATCGAAGAACAGGCCACCGTCAACGCTCGCCAGCGGCAGAGTACGCGTTGGCCGATCGTCACTGCTCGGGAGGGTGTCGTCGAGCCAGTAGCCTGTGTGGCGCAGCGCCAGGCGTGGGTCGAGGAACCCCCAGGGGCGCTCAGCACGCGTTCCCAGCCACGGCTGCAGGTCGAGGCGCAGGCCGGTCACTTCCGGGGTGCCGTCCAGCGCATCTTTCCTGTCATAGCGCACCGACTCACCCGCCAGGCCGTAGCGCAGCAGTCCGTCGGTGTAGGGAGAGTAATAGAAGAGCAGTTGCGGCAGCGCTTGGTAGGGCCGGCTCTCCACCAGTGGCTGCAGGTAGTTGAACTGGCCGACCAGGCTCCAGTCGGCAGCGCTGTAGGCAGCGAAGCCGCGCCGTTCGACGTAGTTGGCATTGGTGTCCGCCAGCGTGCCACCCAGGTCGCGCAGGTAGTCGCGGTCGGAGACGTATCCCGCGGCGAGCCCGACGCTCCAGCGCTCGGCCGGGCGTCCCGCGTGCTCGATGCGCAGGCCCAGGCGGTCGTCGCCGTAGACGTCATCAGCCGGCAGCACCTCGAGGTCGAGCTGGCCCTGCTGGGTCAGGCGCGCGTCGTCATCGTGCGCATAGAGGTAGCGGTACTCGGCACCGAGCTGCAGGCCGCGCTTGCTCAGCAGCCGCGGGGTGAAGGTCGCGTCGCGGTTCGGCGCGATGTTCCAGTAGTAGGGCACCGCGAGCTCGAACCCGCTGTCGCTGGAGTTGCCGAAGCTCGGCATCAGCAGCCCGCTGCGGCGCCGGTCGTCGATCGGGAACTGCGCCCAGGGGGTGTAGAGCAATGGCACGCCGCCGACGCGCAGCACCGCGTTCTCGGCCTCGCCGAGCCCCTCGTCGAAGTCGAGGTCGATGCGCGTGGCGCTGAGCAGCCAGCCGGGATCACCGGGATCGCAGGTGGTGTAGGTGGCGCGCGTCAGCGCCGCCTGCCCGGCCCCGTCCCAGGTGGCATGCTCGGCCCGGCCACGACCATGCTGCTCGACCAGCGCATAGCGTGCACCGGCGATGCGCCCGGCGTTGGTGTCGAGCTGCAGGTCCATCTCGCTGCCGGTCAGCGCGACGCCGCTCTCGCGGTAGAAGACGCGGCCCTCGGCGTGGAACGCGCCGGTGTCGAGATCGTAGCTGCCGCGCTCGGCGGTGAGGACCTGGTCGAGGCGGGACATGCTGAAGCCCTCCTCGAGGTCGGCGCGTCGTCCGACC
>JAACFL010000085.1 GCA_009937385.1 Gammaproteobacteria bacterium
CCGTGAGCGTGGACCACGGCGTAGTTCCAGGTCGGCACCACGCGCGGGTCGTCCTTCTTGGTCGGGTACCAGCCGGGACTGACGTAGGCCTGCGGGCCGTGAAACACCGCGAGTGCCAGGCAGCCGTCTTCACCGGCACGGCGCCATGCCGGGTTGGCCCGGGCGACATGGCCACGCAGCATCCAGCGCCCATCATCCGGCACCAGCAGCAGCGGCACGTGCGTGGCGTCAGGGCCGTCGACCCCCTGCATGACCAGCGTCGCCAGCGGGTGCTCACGCACCAGGGCTTGCATCTGTTCCGGGTCGTCGACCCGGAAGCTATCGGGGTTATACATCGCCATGCTCCTTCGGACCGGGCGCAGCACGCTCTCCCATCGTGGAGACAGACCACCACCGGTTAACCACTTACACTATCCGTGTCCGACGCTCTAGGCGAGGTCGTCCGGCCCGCCCGGTCCCTGCCTCCATTCCGGCGCCTCGCCCGTCTTGCACGGCATGCGCCCCGCCAACGCAGAGTCTCGACGCACCCGGCCGGGCCGCGAAGCGCGCCGCCGAGATGCGCCCGTCGGCCGAACCTGTAACCGCCACGACCGAACGATGAAACGCGCCGACCTGCTCCAGCTCCTGTTCCACGCGCAGCGCGCCACCCGCAAGCTGCTCCCGTTCCTCGCCTGGACCGGGCGCGTCGATCGCGCCACGCTGCGCAACGACCTGCAGGCGGGGTTGACGGGCGCCGCGGTGGTGCTGCCGCAGGGCGTGGCGTTCGCACTGATCGCCGGTCTGCCGCCGGTCTACGGGCTCTACGCGGCGATGGTGCCGCCCATGATCGCCGGGCTGTTCGGCTCCTCGCTGCACCTGGTCTCGGGACCGACCACGGCGCTGTCGATCGTGGTCTTCTCGACGCTCAGCCCGCTGGCCGAACCCGGCAGTGCCGAGTACATCCAGCTGGCGCTGACGCTCGCGTTCCTCGCCGGCGTCGTGCAGCTCGCGCTCGGCCTCGGCCGTCTCGGGCTGCTGACCAACTTCGTCTCGCACTCGGTGGTGGTCGGCTTCACCGCCGGCGCAGCGATCCTGATCGCGACCAGCCAGCTGAAGAACTTCTTCGGCGTCCACATACCGGCCGGGGAGTCGTTCCTGCACACCTGGGAGGACTTCCTGGTGCAGCTCGACGTGATCAACTGGCACGCGGTGACGGTCGGTGCCAGCGCGGTGGTCGTGACGCTGGCGGTGATGCTCTGGCGGCGCACGTGGCCGGCGATGCTGATCGGCCTGGTGGTGGCCAGCCTGGTCGCCGCCGTGATCGGCCCGGAGACCCATCACGTTCAACTGGTCGGCGAACTGCCGCGCGAGCTGCCTCCGCTGTCGGCACCATCGCTGACGCTCGGCAGCTTCAGCAAACTCAGCACCGGGGCGCTGGCGATCGCCATGCTCGGCCTGGTCGAGGCGGTCTCGATCGCGCGTGCCGTGGCACTGAAGAGTGGCCAGCGCATCGACAGCAACCAGGAGTTCGTCGGGCAGGGGCTGGCCAACGTGGTCGGCAGCTTCTTCTCCGCCTACCCGTCGTCCGGCTCGTTCACGCGCAGCGGCATCAACCACGCGGCCGGGGCGCGGACCCCGCTCTCGGCGGTGTTCGCCGCCGTCGCGCTGCTCGGCGTGCTGCTGCTCGTCGCCCCCCTCGCTGCGTGGCTGCCGATCCCGGCGATGGCGGGCATCCTGTTCATCGTTGCCGCGCGCCTCGTCGACCTGCACCACGTGCGCACCATCGCGCGCACCAGTCACCGCGAGGCGGCCGTGCTGGGCACCACGTTCCTCGCCACACTGTTCGTCGAGCTCGAGTTCGCGATCTACCTCGGCGTGCTGCTGTCGTTGGTGCTCTACCTGCTGCGTACCGCGCGGCCCAAGATCGTCACCCTGGTGCCGGACGACGAGGACCCACTGCGCGCCATGCTGCCGGTTTCGTCGCGTCCCGAGTGCCCACAACTGAAGCTGATCCGCATCGACGGCTCGCTGTTCTTCGGCGCCGTCGACCACGTGCAGCAGGCGCTGCAGCGCATCCGGGACACGCTGCCCCTGCAGCGCCACGTGGTGATCATCGGCGGGGGTATCAACTTCCTGGACGTGGCCGGCGCCGAAATGCTGGTGCAGGAGGCCGAGGCCCAGCGCCGCATCGACGGTGGGCTCTACATTGCCAAGGCGAAGGGCGAGGTGTGCCGCACCCTGCTGCGCGGCGGTTACATCGACCGCTTCGAGGACAGCCACGTCTTCCCGTCCAAGGCCGCGGCGATCGCCACGCTGGTCCCGCGCCTCGACCAGGCCACCTGCCGCGAGTGCGGCATCCGCCTGTTCCGCGAGTGCACCTCGCGTCCGGCACCGGTGCTGCCCGAGGCGCATTCGGCGCACGCCGGGACAACGCAAGCGAAAGACCAGGCCTCGACCGACGACTGACGCTGCAACACGTCCTGCCCAGCGGGTAGAATGGCCCTCCCCAGGAAATCACCCCAGCGATGACTCCGCGCCAGCGCAATCAATTCTTCGCGCGCCTCGCCGCCGCGATTCCCGAGCCGAAGACCGAGCTCCGTTCCCGCAGCGCCTACCAGCTGCTGGTCTCCGTGGTGCTCTCGGCACAGGCCACCGACAAGAGCGTCAACGAGGCGACGCGGACGCTGTTCCGCGAGGCCGGGACACCGGTCAAGATGGTGGCGCTCGGAGTCGACGGCGTGAAGCGGCACATCCGCCGCATCGGCCTGTTCAACACCAAGGCCGAGAACGTCGTGAAACTGAGCGCCCAGCTGCTCGAGCGGCACAAGGGCCGCGTACCGCGCGAGCGTGCCGAGCTCGAGGCGCTGCCCGGGGTCGGCCGCAAGACCGCCAACGTGGTCCTCAACACCGCGTTCGGCGAGCCGACCATGGCGGTGGACACGCACATCTTCCGCGTCGGCAACCGCACCGGGCTCGCCCCAGGCAAGACCCCACGCCAGGTCGAAGACGGCCTTCTCGCCGCGACACCTCCAGAATACCTGCGCGATGCCCACCACCTGCTGATCCTGCACGGCCGCTACTGCTGTACCGCGCGCAAGCCCGCCTGCCCCCGGTGCCCGGTGGCCGATCTGTGCACCTGGCCGGACAAGACCATGGAGACCACCTGATGTACGGCGACAACCGCGATGAACTGCGCCATGCCTGGATCACCGCCTGGAGCAAGCACCGTGAGAACCGGCCGCTCGAGCCGCTCGAGGCGCTGATCGCGGACGTCGTGGCGCAACACCCCGAGTACCAGTCGCTGCTGGAATCGTCCGAGGAGGAGACTCTGGAGCAGGAGTGGAGCGCGTTGCGCGGCGAGACCAACCCGTTCCTGCACATGGGCCTGCACCTGGCGCTGCACGAGCAACTCTCCACCGACCGGCCGGCCGGCATCCGCGAGCTGCATGCACGGCTGGCCGAGCGTCACGGCGACCGCCACGCGGCCGAACACGCGATGATCGAGTGCCTGGCCGAGGCGCTCTGGATCGCCCAGCGTGACAACCAAGCGCCCGACGAGGCCGCCTACCTCGAACGCCTCAAGGCGCTCTAGGCCTACGACGGGCCCCGGCCGAAGCCGCGCACGGGGCCACCGAGCTCCAGCACCAGCTGATCGATGACGCCACGTGCCTGCCGGCGCAGGTGATGGTGGATGGCGTGCACCAGGAACGGCGGCCACAGCACGTGCGCGACCTGCACCACCTGCCAGGCCATGCGCCGCCCCTCGTCGGTCGGATCGCTGGCCGACCAGTGCCAGAGCGCACCGCCGATGCCGAGGATGATCGCCGGCTGCACGACCAGCACCAGCAGTCCCATCAGGAAGCCGAACATGCGCGCGCCACGCGCCCAGTCGAGCTCGACGTTCAGCTCGGCACCGTCGGTCCGGCGCGTGAAGTCGAGGCGCGCGATGCAGCCACCCAGCACCACCGTCAGGCCGTGCTCGCCACGGCGGCGTGCCCGGGCATTGCCGGCGACCAGGTACAGGGCACGGCTCACGGCCTGGGCCGGTTCGAGGCCCGGCAGGCGCCACTGCCCATGCTCGACGCGCGGCCAGCCGTGCTGGAGGTGGAACAGACGCAGGCACACCGCCCAGACCATTCCGGCAACGAGGATCCCGCCACCGACGACCAGGTAGGCGGTCTCGGGAGCCATCGCGTGGGCGGTCAGCTCCCCCGCGCGCCGATCAGCTCGATCGGGTAGCCGTCCGGATCCTCGACGAAGGCGATGATCGTGGTGCCGGCGTTCATCGGCCCGGCATCACGCAGGATCTTGCCGCCGCGGGTGCGGATCGCCTCGCAGGCGCTGTAGACGTCATCGACCTCGATGGCGACGTGCCCGTAGCCGTCACCGAGATCGTAGGTCTCGGTACCCCAGTTGTAGGTCAGCTCGATGACCGGGCCGTCGGCATCGTCCGCGAAACCGAGGAAGGCGAGCGTGAACTCGCCATCGGGGTAGTCCTGACGCCGGCGCAGCTCCATCCCGAGCACCTCGGTGTAGAAGCGGATCGAGCGCTCGAGATCGCCGGTGCGGAGCATGGTGTGAAGAATGCGCATGGCCCGTGTCCCTCGTGGTCAGTCGTCGAAGCGCTTGATCATGCGCCCGAGATCGCGTCCGCCGAAAATGTGCACGTGGAAGTGCGGCACCTCCTGGTGGGCATCGGCGCCGGTATTGGCGAGGAAGCGGTAACCCGCCTCCACCACGCCGAGCTCGCGCGCGACGGTGCCGACCGCTCGCCAGAAACCGGCGATCAGCGCGTCGGGCGCCCCGGCGGAGAAGTCGTCCTGCGAGACGTACTCACCCTTCGGGATCACCAGCACGTGCACCGGCGCCTGCGGCGCGATGTCGTGGAAAGCGAGTGCATGCTCGTCCTCGTAGACCTTGTTGCACGGCAGTTCACCGCGCAGGATGCGGGCGAAGATGTTGTTCGGGTCGTAGCTCATCGGTGACCTCGCATTGGCGGGTGGGATCGGATCAGCGCTTGCGCGCCAGCGTAAGACCGTCGGCGAGCGGCAGCAGGCTCAGGTCGACGCGCTCGTCGGCGTGCAGCTTGTCGTTGAACTGGCGGATCGCGACGGTGTCCTCGTCGTCGGCCTCCGGGTCGATCACGCGACCGGACCAGAGGGTGTTGTCGATCACCACCAGGCCGGTGCTGTCCAGAAGCTTCAGGCACGCCTCGTAGTAGGCCTCGTAGTTGGCCTTGTCGGCATCGATGAACGCCAGGTCGTAGTGGCCACGCTCCTCCTCGAGCAGCGCCTCGAGCGTCTCCAGCGCCGGCGCGAGGCGCAGGTCGATGCGCTCGGCGACGCCCGCCTCGGCCCAGTAGCGCCGTGCGATGTCGGTCCACTCCTCGCTGACGTCGCAGGCCACCAGCCGCCCGTCCTCGGGCAGCGCCTGGGCCATCCACAGTGCGCTGTAACCGGTGAACGTGCCGACCTCGATGATGCGTTTGGCGCCGAGCAGACCGACCAGGAGGTTGAGGAACTGGCCCTGTTCGGGGGCGATCTGCATCTGCGCCTCGGGCAGCCCGGCGGTCTCCTCGCGCAACCGGCGCAGGATGCCCGGCTCGCGCAGCGAGACCTCGCGCAGGTAGGTCTCGAGCGCCTCGCTCATGGGCAGGGTCTTGCCGGTCATGTTTCGCTCGCGATTGCGGCCTGGTGGCCGGGGGAGAACATCGTAGCAGCAGCCCCGGCGAGGCTCTATCATGCGCGCCCTGGAAACGCATTCTGGATTGCCAGCCATGCACCAACTGCTCACCGCCGTCGCGGCCCTGCTGCTGTCCGTGCTGCTGTTGATGCTCTCGGGCGGCCTGCTCGGCAGCCTGGTTGGCCTGCGCGCGATCCACGAGGGTTTTCCGATCACGGTCGCCGGGATGATGATGTCGGCGTTCTATGCCGGGCTGATCCTGGGCACGCTGCGCTGTGGGCGGCTGATCAACCGCGTCGGCCATATCCGCGCATTCAGCGCGTTCTGCGCACTCAACGCCACCGCCATCCTCGCCCTGCCGCTGGTGGTCGACCCGTGGGCCTGGCTCGCGCTGCGCGCACTCATCGGCTTCAACATGGCCGGGCTCTACATGGCGATCGAGAGCTGGCTCAACGCCAGTACCGGCGCCGAGACGCGCGGCACCATCATGGCGATCTACATGGCGCTCAGCTACCTCGCGATGGGTGGCGGCCAGTTCATGCTGGGCCTCACCGCGATCGAGGAAAACACCTTGTTCATAGTCGCGGCGATGCTGATGACGCTCGCCGTGGTCCCGGTCGCGATGACCCGGGCCAGCCACCCTACACCGGTCGAGACCTCGCGGCTGAACCTGCTGGCTCTCTATCGCCTGTCGCCGCTGGCCGTGCTCGGCTGTGCGTGCGGCGGCATGCTCACCGGCTCCCTGTTCGGCATCGGCCCGATCTATGCCGGGCAGCTCGGTCTCGAGTTGCCCGAGATCGCGAGGTTCATGGGCGTGCTGATCATCAGCGGCCTGGTCCTGCAGCTGCCGTTGGGGCGCATCTCCGACCGCGTCGATCGCCGCCTGGTGATCGCCGTCACGGCAGCGGTGGCGGCACTCGCAAGCCTGCTGCTGTGGCCGCTGACCGACCACTACACCGTCACCACACTCAGCACGGGCGGGGCCGAGGCCCGGTTCCTGTGGCTCCCGGACCCGCTGCCGCTGCTGCTCGCCTCAGCCATCTGCGGCGGGACCATGGCCACCATCTACCCGCTCAGCGTGGCGCACGCCAACGACTACATCAGTGCCGAAGACATGGTCCAGGCCAGCGGCGGGCTGGTGCTGGCCTACGGCAGCGGAGCGATCTGCGGCCCCGCCGGCGCGGCCCTCGCAATGCATCTGGTCGGACCGGGCGGCCTGTTCGGCTTCACCGCGATCGTCGCTGCGCTGACGGTCGCCCTGGCCCTGTGGCGACACCACAGCGGGGCCTCTGCCGAGGAGGCGGAGAAGGAGGCCTTCGTGGTGATGCCGGTGGCGGTCACGCTGCCCAACGTCGCCGAACTCGACCCGCGCGTTCCAGACCCCGAAGAGGAGACGCCGGGCATCGAGATCGAGGCGGTGGAGACCCGTGAGGACGGCGACGGCACCCTGCGCCCCCTGTGACGGCGCTTCCCGGCGCGCAGCTTGCGGGCTAGAGTCACGCCATGCCTACGCGTCACACATCCACCGGCTCCGCTGACCCTCCGGTGCGGCTGGTCCAGCTCACCGACCTGCACCTGCTCGGCGATCCGGCGGCACGGCTGCGCGGAGTCGACACCGAGGCGACGTTCCAGGCGGTGCTGCGTGCCGCCGAGAACGACTGCCGACGCGCCGACCTGCTGCTGCTGACCGGCGACCTGGCCGAACGCGGCGAAGCGCAGGCCTACGCCCGACTGCGCACCGACCTCGACGCCTTCGGTGCCGACGGCTGGGTGCAGGCCCTGCCCGGCAACCACGACGACCCGGCCGGCATCGCGGGCGCGTTCCATGGCACCGGCACGGATCGGGTCGCGGCCATCCCGCTCGGTGGCTGGCATCTGCTGATGCTCGACTCGAGCGTGGCGGGCCGCTCGGAAGGCCACCTCGACGCGATGCAGCTCGACTGGCTCGATGCACGGCTGACGCGGGCCGCCAGGCAGCACGCACTGGTCGTCCTGCACCACCCGCCGTTGGCGATCGGCAGCGCGTGGCTCGACGCCATCGCCCTGGACAACGGACCCGAACTGCTCGCTGTGCTCGACGCCCACGCCAACGTGCGCGGCGTGCTGTTCGGCCACGTGCACCAGGCCTTCGAGCAACGGCGCCGCGGGGTGCGCCACTTCGCGACACCCTCGACCTGCGTGCAGTTCGTGCCACGTCGCGCGGGGGTCGAGATCGACACCCTCGGGCCGGGCTGGCGCACGCTCGAGCTGCACCCCGATGGCCGCATCCGCAGCCGCGTGCGCCGCGTCTCCGCGCCTCAGTCCGCCGTGCCGTCGAACCCGCGCCAGGCGTAGATCGCACCGGCCACCACGCAGCAGCCGCCGAACAACGCGATCACCGGGCGCGGCCCGAGCCACTCGGCGAGACTGCCTGCGAGCAGGTTGCCGAGCGGAAACAGGCCGACGAACAGCACGCTGAACAGCGCCATCACCCGGCCGCGCAGGCCGTCCGGCACGCGCAGCTGCAGCGTGGTGTTGCACGTGGCGACCAGGGTCGTGAACGCGAAGCCGGTCGCCGCGAGTAGCGGCAGCGCCAGCCAGGTCGGCGGCAACGTGGAGAACCCGAGCAGCGCCACGCCGGCAGCGAGCGCGGCGCCACTGATCGCGCGCCGATGGCCGCTGCCCGTGGCCCGTGCCGCGAGCCACAGTGCCGCGCAGAACGCCCCGGCGCCGTTCGCCGCGAGCAGCGTGCCGAGCAGGCCCGCCGCACCGCCATAGAGGTCGCGCGCGACGACCGGCATCAGCAGCGAGAACGGCAGGCCGACCAGGCTCACGGTCATGACCATGGCCATGACCCCGCGCAGCAACGGATCGCCGCGCACCAGTGCGACCCCCGCCCAGAAGCCGTCGTGCGTGGCGTGTCCCCGTTCACGCGGTGCGCGTACCGAACCGCCCATTGCCAGCAGCGCGACCAGGATCGCGGCGAAGCTCGCCGCATTGACCGCGAACGCCCACCCCTCACCCGCCACGGCGATGATGCCGCCAGCCAGTGCGGGGCCGATGAAGCGCGCGGCGTTGAACAGCGCCGAGTTGAGCGCGATGGCGTTAGGCAGCTCCTCGCGCGGCACCAGCTCGGCGATGAAGGCCTGGCGCGCCGGCATCTCGATCGCCTGCACGCATCCGAGCAGCGCGGCGAGCGCCATGAGTTGATAGACGTCGACGTTGCCGGCCAGGGTCAGCGCCGCCAGCGCCAGCGCCTGCAGCAGCGCGACGCTGTGCGCCGCGAGCAGCAGGCGATGCCGGGAGACGCGGTCGGCGAGGTGCCCGGCCGGGATGCCGAGCAGCAGGATCGGCAGCAGGCCGGCGAACGCCACCAGGCCGAGCCACAGGCTCGAATCGGTCAGGCGGTAGACCAGCCAGGCCAGCGCGGTCTGCTGGACCCACGAACCGCTCAGCGAAGCGAGCTGGCCGGCGAAGAAGAGCCTGAAGTTCGGCCGGCGCAGGGCGCGCGCGAGGTGCGCTCCACGCATCGACGGCCGCTACTTCGAGGTGTGGACGAACGTGCCGTCCCAGTCGTCGTCGGGCGGCTCGACACGCAGATGAGCAAGGCGCTCGAGGTAGATGTCGTAGAGCACGTTGTCTTCCTCCACCCTGAGCTCCCGGAAGCCCTGCTCGGCATCGTCCCAGCGCTTCTCGATGTAGGCGCGCCGTGCCTGCTCATAGAGTGCGAGCTCCGCACGCACCTCGCTGGTCGCTTC
>JAACFL010000004.1 GCA_009937385.1 Gammaproteobacteria bacterium
AGCAGCGCGCCGAGTCGCAGCTCGACCTGGTCGTCGCCGGCACCAGCAAGGCGGTGCTGATGGTCGAGTCCGAGGCCAGTGAGCTCTCCGAAGAAGTGATGCTCGGTGCCGTGCTGTTCGGCCACGAGCAGATGCAGGCCGCCATCGACGTGATCAACGAACTCGTCGCAGAGGCCGGCAAGCCCAAGTGGACGTTCGAGGCCAAGAGCGTCGACCCCGAGCTCGAGAACCAGGTCCGCGCCCAGTGCGAGGCCGCGCTCGGTGAGGCCTATACCATCGCCGACAAGCAGGAGCGCTACGCGAGTATCGACGCGATCCGTGCCGACGTGGTGTCCGCACTGGCGACGGGCGACGACGCCGCGTACGACGCAGGCGAGGTGATGGGGGTGTTCGGCTCGGTCGAGAAGGCACTGGTCCGTGGCCGCATCATCGCTGGCGAGAAGCGCATCGACGGCCGCGATCTGAACACCGTGCGTCCGATCTCGGTCAAGGTCGGCGTGCTGCATCGCACCCACGGCTCGGCCCTGTTCACGCGTGGTGAGACCCAAGCGCTGGTGGTGGCTACGCTCGGCACCGCACGCGATGCGCAGTTCATCGAGGCCCTCGAGGGCGAGCGTCGCGATCCGTTCATGCTGCACTACAACTTCCCGCCCTACTGTGTCGGCGAGACCGGCTTCGTGGGTTCCCCGAAGCGGCGCGAGATCGGTCACGGCCGCCTGGCCCGTCGCGGCGTCCAGGCGAGCATGCCGGACATGGAGGACTTCCCGTACACCATCCGCGTGGTCTCCGAGATCACCGAGTCCAACGGCTCGAGCTCGATGGCCTCGGCGTGCGGCACCAGCCTCGCGATGATGGACGCCGGCGTACCGGTCAAGGCACCGGTGGCGGGCATCGCCATGGGCCTGATCAAGGAGGGCGACAAGTTCGCCGTGCTGAGCGACATCCTCGGCGACGAGGACCACCTCGGCGACATGGACTTCAAGGTGGTCGGCTCCGCGACGGGCGTGACCGCGCTGCAGATGGACATCAAGATCGACGGCATTACCCGCGAGATCATGGAGGCGGCGCTGGCCCAGGCACGCGAGGGGCGGCTGCACATCCTCGGCGAGATGGGCAAGGTGATCAGCGCGCCTCGCGATGACATCTCCGAGTTCGCGCCGCGCATCCTGACCATCAAGATCGATCCGGACAAGATCCGCGACGTCATCGGCAAGGGCGGCGCGACCATCCGCGCGATCACCGAGGAGACCGGTGCGACCATCGACATCACCGACGACGGGACGGTCAAGATCGCCTCGGTCGACAAGTCGGCAGGTGACGCGGCGCGTCTGCGCATCGAGGAGATCACCGCCGACGTCGAGGTGGGCAAGATCTACAACGGCAAGGTGGTCAAGCTGATGGACTTCGGTGCCTTCGTCTCGATCCTGCCCGGCCGCGACGGCCTCGTGCACATCTCGCAGATCTGCGAGGAGCGCGTCGAGAACGTCAGCGACAAGCTGAGCGAGGGCGACATGGTGCGGGTCAAGGTGCTCGAGGTCGATCGCCAGGGGCGGGTTCGCCTGAGCATGAAGGCGGTCGGCGAGTAGCCACGGTCCGTCTCCAGCATACGGAAAAGGGGAGCCGCGGCTCCCCTTTTTCATGCATGCAGCAGCCCGTTAGCCGGTGCGCGCTTCGGGATCCGGTTCCAGCGCTTCGAGCAGCGTCGCGCGCAGCGTATCCAGCCGCACCTCGTCGGTGAACGGTTCGTTCGCCTCGTCGGTGATGTAGAAGACGTCCTCGGCACGGTTGCCGAAGGTGCCGATCTTGGCGTTCTGCACCCGCGCCCCGCAGCTGGCGAAGGCCTGGCCGACCTTCGACAACAGGCCCGGGCGGTCGGCGGCGATCAACTCGACCACGGTCCGCTCGCCATTGATATCGGTGCTGAAATCGACGCGTGTCGAGAGCGGGAAGTGCTGCAGGTGTCGCGGGGTGCGGCGCGCAACGGGTCGCGGAGCGCTGCCCGAGCTGGCCAGGCCCTGCTGCAGCCGGTCGCGAATCTCGTCGAGGCGGTAGCTGGCCTCGATCGGCGCTCCGGAGTCGTCGAGCACGACGTAGCTGTCGAGCGTGTAGCCGCTGCGCGAGGTGATGATGCGGGCATCGACCACCGTCAGGCCCAGCTGTTCGAGGATCGAGGTGGTCTGAGCGAACAGCCGTTGCGCGTCGTGGGTATAGACGAAGATCTCGGTGCCGCCGCGCGGGCCCTCCTGGCGAACCCCGATCAGCGGTGCCTCGGGGTCTTCGTGGGAGGCGATCAGCTGAGTGTGCCAGGCGATCTCGTCGGCCTTGTGGCGCAGGAAGTACTCGTCGTTGAACTCGGCCCAGATTTCGCTGACCTGGTCGTCGGGAACCTGTCGTGACTTGAGCAGCGCGCGGGCCATCACGCTGACCCCGCGGATGCGCTCCTTGGCGTCGAGCGGATGCTCGAGACCACGACGCAGCGCGCGCTTGGTCGAGGTGTAGAGCTCGGCCAGAAGGGTCTCTTTCCACGAGGTCCACAGCGTCGGGTTGGTGGCGCGGATGTCGGCCACTGTCAGCAGGTAGAGGTAGTCGAGTCGCACCTGGTCGCCGACCATGTTGGCGAAGCTGTTGATCACGTCCGGGTCGCTGGTGTCCTCGCGCTGTGCGGTGCGAGACATCGCCAGGTGATGATCGACCAGCCAGGTGACCAGCTGGCTGTCGTAGCGACCGAGGTAGTGGTCGCGGCAGAACTGCTCGGCATCGTCGGCACCCAGCTTGGAGTGGTCGCCGCCACGCCCCTTGGCGATGTCGTGGAACAGCCCGGCCAGGTAGAGCAGCTCGATCTTCGGTAGCGTCTGTGCGATCTGGCTCAGGCGCGGGAATTCGTGGTGATGCTCCGTTACCGTGAAGCGGCGCAGGTTGCGCACCACGCGCAGCGTGTGCTCGTCGACCGTGTAAACGTGGAACAGGTCGTACTGCATCAGCCCGACCACCGCGCCGAACGCCGGCAGGTAGGCGGCGAGCACGCCGTAGCGGTTCATACGGCGCAGCTCGTGGGTGATGCCCTGCGGCTGCCGCAGGATCTCCATGAACAGGCTGCGCGCACGCACGTCGGTGCGGAACGCGTCGTCGATCAGGTGGCGATGGCTGCGAACCAGGCGGATGGTCGAGGCGCGAACGCCCTGCAGCTCGGGGTGCTGCTGCATCAGCAGGAACAGCTCGAGCAGCGCGAACGGGTAGATCTCGAACACGTCGTCGCTGATCGCCTCGAGAAAACGGTGGCGGACCTGGAAACGCCGGTTCAGCGGTTGCGGAGTGGCGTGATCGTCGGCGTAGAGGATGGTCTCCTGGAACAGCTGCAGCAGCATCTCGTTGAGCCTGGAGAGCTCCATGACCACCCGGTAGTACTGCTTCATGAACTGCTCGACGCCGAGGTGACCGTTGGCATCGTCGTGGTAGCCGAAGTGCTCTGCGATGGTGCGTTGATAGTCGAACAGCAGGCGGTCCTCGCGCCGTCCAGCGAGGACGTGCAGCGCCAGGCGCACCTGCCACAGGAACGCCTGGCCGTCGATCAGGGTTGCGTACTCCTCCTCGGTCAGGAACTCGTGGTCGACCAGGTCGTGCAACGTCGCGGCTGAGAAGTGGCGCTTCGAGACCCAGCCAATCATCTGGATGTCGCGCAGGCCGCCCGGGCTCTCCTTGACGTTCGGCTCGAGGTTGTAGCCGGTGTCGTGGTAGCGGGCGTGGCGTGCCTGCTGCTCGGCGAGCTTCTCTTCGAAGTAGCGGCGGCTGGTCCAGACGCTGTCGTCGCGGATCAGGCCACCGAGCGAGGCGAACAGATCCTCTGCACCCTGCAGCCTCCGCGCCTCGAGCAGGTTGGTCTCGATCGTGATGTCGCGCGCGCTCTGCTCGATGCACTCGGCCAGCGAGCGCACGCTGTGGCCGACCTCGAGGCCGATGTCCCAGAGAAAGGTGATGAACGGCTCGATGCGTCCCCGGTAGCGCTCGTGGTCGTCGCCACGCAGCAGGATCATCAGGTCGATGTCCGAGCCGAGGTGCAACTCGCCGCGTCCGTAGCCGCCGACCGCGATCAGCGCGATGTCGGGATCCGCCGGCTCGAACTGTCGCCGCCAGGCACGCGTCAGGATCGCGTCGATGAACGCTGCGTGGCGCGGCACCAGCCGGCTTGCCGGCGTGCCGGCGAGAAACGCCGTGCGTTGTGCCTCTATGGCCCCGGTCAGCGCGTCGCGGAAGGCCGCAACCGGGTTGTCGGCGTCGGCCAGTTGGCGATCGAAGGCGTCGAAATCGAAGCCGGTGCGGGCCGCGAGGTCCGTCGTGTCCACTTCAGATCACCTCCCCGCGCCGCAGGGTCAGCACCTCGCATCCGCTGTCGGTCACCGCCAGCGTGTGCTCCCACTGGGCGGAGGGGCTGCGGTCCTTGGTGATCACGGTCCAGTTGTCCGGCAGCAGCTTCACATGGCGCTTGCCGGCGTTGACCATCGGCTCGATGGTGAAGGTCATGCCAGGCACCAGTTCGATCCCGGTGCCCGGTGTCCCATAGTGGAGGACCTGTGGGTCCTCGTGGAAGGCGCGTCCGATCCCGTGTCCGCAGTACTCGCGAACGATCGAGCAGCCGTGAGTCTCGGCATGGCGCTGAATCGCGGCGCCGAGGTCGCCGAGACGGACTCCGGGCCGCACCATGCGGATCGCGAGGTAGAGGCACTCCATGGCGATCCGGGTGACATGCCGTGCGCGCTGGTTCGGCTCGCCGACGAAGAACATCTGGCTGGTGTCCCCGTGGAAGCCGTCCTTGATCACCGTGATGTCGAGGTTGACGATGTCGCCGTCCTTCAGTCGTTTGGGACTGGGGATGCCGTGACAGACCTGGTGGTTGACCGAGCTGCAGATCGACTTCGGGAAACCGTGGTAATTGAGTGGTGCAGGGATCGCCTTCTGCACGTCGACGATGTGTTCGTGACAGATGCGGTCGAGTTCCTCGGTGGTGACGCCCGCGACGACGTAGGGCGCGATCATCTCCAGCACCTCGGCGGCGAGGCGTCCGGCGACGCGCATGGTCTCGATCTCCGCGGCGGTCTTGATCTCGATGGCCATCGGCTTGGTGGATCCTGGGCGCTGCGGCATGGCCTGGCAGCGGTGTGCCGAAGCAGGGCAGGGCGGCTGGGCTGTGACGTGACGGCAAATTGCCGTGAGGGCACCGCTCATGGTATAAATCCGTCCGCCGAAAGGCAATCAGGCGCGGTCTCCGGCAGCCCCGGGTCCGCGCCTCATTTCACACATGCATCGACACGTGCGAGGGGGTGCCCGCCCGACGGGTTCTCGCCCGGGATGCATGGAGGAAACAACCCTACATTTGGAGAATGCCAACCATGGCCAGCGTATCCATGCGCCAGATGCTCGAGGCCGGTGTCCACTTCGGCCACCAGACCCGCTACTGGAACCCGAAGATGGCCCCATTCATCTTCGGCTCCCGCAACAACATCCACATCATCAACCTCGAGAAGACGCTGCCGCTCTTCAACGACGCGATGAACTACCTTGGCAGCCTCGCCGCGCGTCGCGGCAAGATCCTGCTGGTCGGAACCAAGCGCAACGCCAGCGAACACATCAAGCGCGAGGCCCAGCGTTGCAACATGCCCTACGTCAACTTCCGTTGGCTCGGTGGCATGCTGACCAACTTCAAGACCATCAAGCAGTCGATCAAGCGCCTCAAGGAACTCGAGGCGATGGAGACCGAGGGCGGCTTCGAGCGTTTCAGCAAGAAGGAGGCGCTAAGCCTTCGTCGCGAACGCGAGAAGCTCGACCGCAGCCTGGGTGGAATCAAGGACATGGATGGCCTGCCGGACGCGCTTTTCGTCATCGACATCGGTCACGAGAAGATCGCGGTCAGCGAGGCGCGCAAGCTTGGCATCCCGGTGGTCGGGGTGGTGGATACCAACCACAATCCTGACAACATCGATCACATGATTCCCGGCAACGACGACTCCATGCGTTCGATTCAGCTCTACTGCCAGAGTGTCTCCGAGGCGATCCTCAGCGGACAGGTGAGCATGGGTCAGGTTGCCGAGGAGCCGAAGTCCGAGGCCGCGCCAGCAGTCGCCGACGAGGCGCCTGCCGAAGAAGCCCCCGCCGAAGAGGCCTCTGCCGAGGAGGCTCCTGCCGAGGAAGCTCCCGCGGCTGCCGAGCCGGCTACCGCACCCGCCCAGGCGGCCGAGTAAGCAAACCGGGCCCGACGCCCGGAATCCCGGCCGGTCGCTCAGGCGCCGGCCGGCGAGCCCGAATAACACCGAGGTGTGAACAGATGACGATTACCGCGAGCATGGTCAAGGAGCTGCGTGAGCGCACCGGCTCCGGCATGATGGAGTGCAAGAAGGCGCTGGTCGAGACCGGTGGCGACATCGAGGCCGCGATCGAGCTGATGCGCAAGAGCGGCCTGGCCAAGGCCGGCAAGCGCGCCGGCAAGGTGGCCGCCGAGGGAACCATCGAGATCGCCGAGGCCGCCGACGGCAGCCGCGTGGCGATGGTCGAGGTCAACAGCGAGACCGACTTCGTCTCCAAGGGCGACGACTTCCGCGACTTTGCCGTGGCGGTCGCGAAGACCGCGCTGGAACAGGCTCCGGCCGACCTCGATGCGCTGCTCGCCGCGCCGCTCGCCGGTGGGGATGACACGGTCGACGCCGCGCGCCAGTCGCTGGTGGCCAAGATCGGCGAGAACATCAACGTGCGTCGCTTCGTGCTTTTCGAAGCCGGTGACGGTGCGCTGGCCAGCTACCTGCACGGGACGCGAATCGGCGTCGTGGTCAGCCATACAGGCGATGCGACCCTGGGCAAGGACGTGGCGATGCATGTCGCCGCCAGCCGCCCGGTGTGCGTTTCCGAGGCCGACGTTCCTGCCGACCTGGTCGCCAAGGAGCGCGAGATCTTCTCCGCGCAGGCCGCCGAGAGCGGCAAGCCGGCCAACATCGTCGAGAAGATGGTCGAGGGTCGGCTGCGCAAGTTTCTCGGCGAGATCACGCTCGTCGGTCAGCCGTTCGTCAAGAATCCGGACCAGAGCGTCGGTGACCTGCTCAAGCAGGCCAGCGCCAGCGTCAGCGGCTTCGCCCGCTACGAGGTCGGCGAGGGCATCGAGAAGAAGCAGGAGAACTTCGCCGCCGAGGTGATGGCCCAGGTCCAGGGCGGCTGAGTCGCGCGGAGACACCGAGCATGGCCGACCGCTACCGGCGCATCCTGCTGAAGCTCAGCGGTGAGGCGCTCGCCGGGGGCGGTGATGGCGGCATCGAACCCGAGGTCCTCAATCGCGTCGCCGGCGAGGTCGCCGGTCTGGTGCGTGACGGAGTCGAGGTTGGCCTGGTGATCGGCGGAGGCAACATCTTCCGCGGCGCCGAGCTGGTCGCCTCGGGACTCGACCGGGTCACCGGCGACCAGATGGGCATGCTGGCCACGGTAATCAACGCGCTGGCGCTGCAGTCGGCGCTGGCCGGTGCCGGCTGCGACGCAGTCGTGCTGACGGCCTTCCCGGTCGGAACCCTCGCCGAGCCGTTCGACCGGAACCGTGCCGTGGCCCATCTCGCGGCACGCCGCGTGGTGATCTTCGCCGCCGGTACCGGCAACCCGTTCTTCACCACCGACACGGCGGCCAGCCTGCGTGCCATCGAGATCGGTGCCGACGTGCTGATCAAGGCGACCAAGGTCGACGGGGTCTACGCCGCCGATCCGGTCACGCATCCCGATGCCGAGCATTATCCAGAGCTGAGCTACGACGAGGTGATCAGCCGCGAACTCGCGGTGATGGACATCACGGCGGTCGTGCTGTGCCGTGACCATCGCCTGCCGCTGAGGGTCATGAACGTCAACCGGCCCGGCGCACTGCAGGCCGTGGTGCAAGGCGAAGCCGTCGGCACGCTGGTAACCGAAGGGGGAAAGAGATGATCGAAGACGTGCATAAAGACGCGAAGACCCGCATGGACAAGAGCCTCGACTCGCTCAAGCACGAGTTCGCCAAGATCCGTACCGGGCGCGCCCATACCAGCCTGCTCGATCACATCACGGTCGAGTACTACGGCAGCGAGATGCCTCTCAACCAGGTCGCCAACATCGGTATCGAGGATGCGCGCACGCTGACCGTCACGCCGTGGGAGAAGCCGATGGTGGCCAAGGTCGAGAAGGCGATCATCAGCTCCGACCTCGGCCTGAACCCCGCCACATCCGGTTCGGTGATCCGCGTGCCGCTGCCGGCGCTGACCGAGGAGCGGCGCAAGGACCTGATCCGCGTCGTGCGCCACGAGGCCGAGACCGGTCGCGTGGCGATACGCAACATCCGCCGCGACGCGTTGCACACCCTCAAGGAACTCCTCAAGGAGAAGGAGATCTCCGAGGACGAGGAGCGTCGCGCCGAAACCGAAATCCAGAAACTGACCGACCAGCACGTCGCCCGTGTCGACGAGATGCTGGGCGAGAAGGAGCAGGACCTGCTCGCCATCTGAGGCCATGGCCGACGCCAGCACCATCCCGCCAGGAGCGCCCGCCAGGCTGCCTCGCCACGTCGCCATCGTCATGGACGGCAACGGCCGCTGGGCGCAGGCGCGAGGTCGGCCGCGCACCTTCGGACACAAGGCCGGTGTCGGCTCGGTGCGTGCGGTGGTCGAGGCCAGTGCCAACCTCGGTATCGAGGCGCTGACCCTGTTCGCCTTCAGCAGCGAGAACTGGCAGCGCCCGCAGAGTGAAGTCAGCGTGCTGATGGACCTGTTTATCGCTTCGCTGCGCCGCGAGGTGCGACGCCTGAACGACAACGGCGTGCGTTTGCGCGTCATCGGTGGGCGTGAGGCGCTGGTGCCAAAGCTGCAGGAGCAGATTGCCGCGGCCGAAACCCAGACGCAGGCCAACACCGGGCTGCAGCTGTGCATCGCCGCGAACTACGGCGGTCGCTGGGACATCGTCGAGGCGGCACGCCGCCTTGCTCGTGACGTGGCCGACGGCAAGCTCGATCCAGAAACGATCGACGAGGGGTGCTTCGCAGATGGGCTGTCGCTTGCCGACCTGCCACCCCCCGACCTGTTCATCCGCACCGGGGGTGAGTCGCGGATCAGCAACTTCCTGCTCTGGCAACTCGCCTACAGCGAACTCTATTTCACCGATACGCTGTGGCCCGATTTCGATACGCATGCCTACGAGGAGGCATTGGCCTGGTACGCGGGCCGGCAGCGTCGTTTCGGCCGCACTCCGGCCCAGGCCAGGCAACAGCAGGGTGCTTAGGCAGCGCGTCATCACCGCGCTGATCCTGGCGCCCCTGGTCATGGCAGGGGTCATCTGGCTCGACACCCGGGTACTGGCGCTGCTGCTCGGCGGCGTGATCCTGCTCGGCGGCTGGGAGTGGGGTGCACTGGCCGGCTTCACCACGTCCAGGGGGCGCGCGGGCTACCTCGCGGTCTTGCTGCTGTTGCTGATCGCAGCCGCCTACCTGGCGACGCGCAACGGCAGCCTGTGGCTGCTGCTGCCGGCGCTCGCCGGCTGGCTTCTGGCGGCCGCGTGGGTGGTCGTCTACCAGCGCAGTGCGGGGCGTCGGCCCGCCGAGCCGGGCCTGCTGGCGATGCGTCTGATCGGCGTGGCGGTGCTGGTGCCACCCTGGCTGGCACTGGTCACGGTGCACCACAGTGGCGCCGTCGGCCCACAGCTGATGCTGTTCCTGCTGGTGCTGATCTGGACCGCCGACAGCGGTGCCTACTTCGCCGGGCGCCGCTTCGGCCGGCGCAAGCTGGCCGCGTACGTCAGCCCGGGCAAGAGCATGGAGGGGGTCGCCGGTGCGCTGCTGCTCGGAGGGCTGTTCGCGCTGGCGTGCGGCGCAGCGTTGGGTTACGCGGGTGGCGATCTTCTCGTCTTCGTGCTGCTCGGCCTCGCGACCGTGCTGGTCTCGGTGCTCGGGGACCTGTTCGAGAGCCTCATCAAGCGCTACCGCTCGGTCAAGGACAGCGGTGGATTGCTGCCCGGTCACGGCGGCGTGCTCGACCGGGTCGACAGCCTGACCGCGGCGGCCCCGTTCTTCGCCGTCGGCATGGCCTGGCTGGGGAGCGGCGCATGAAGGGCGTGGCACTGCTCGGTGCGACCGGCTCGATCGGCACCAGCACGCTCGATGTGCTGGAGCGCCACCCCGAGCGTTACCAGATCGAGGCGCTGACCGCCAACCGCGACGTGGCCAGCATGGCCGCGCTGTGCATTCGCCTGCGGCCACGCGTGGCGGCGATGGCCGACGCCAGCGCCGCGGCCGAGCTGGCCCGTGAGCTGGTCGCCGCGCAGTGTCCGACCGAGGTCCTCGCCGGCGTGGATGGCCTGGTTGCCGCCGCGACAATCGACGGGGCCGAGATCGTGGTCGCGGCCATCGTCGGCGCGGCGGGCCTGCTGCCGACGCTGGCCGCGGCGCGTGCCGGTCGGCGCATCCTGCTCGCCAACAAGGAGGCACTGGTGATGTCCGGGCGGCTGTTCATGGATGCCGTCGCGACCGGTGGTGCCGAGCTGTTGCCGGTCGATTCTGAGCACAACGCCATCTTCCAGTGCCTGCCGGCCGGCTTCCCGCGCGGCCTCGACGGCAGCGGCGTGCGCCAGCTGCTGCTGACCGCCTCCGGTGGGCCGTTCCGTGACACCCCACTCGAGACGCTCGCCACGGTGACTCCGGACCAGGCCTGCGCACACCCGAACTGGGTCATGGGACGAAAGATCTCGGTTGACTCGGCGACGATGATGAACAAGGGCCTCGAGGTCATCGAGGCGTGCTGGCTGTTCGGTCTGCCGGCGGAGCGAATCGAGGTGGTGATCCACCCACAGAGCACCGTGCACTCGATGGTGCAGTACGCCGACGGCTCGTTGCTGGCCGAACTCGGGCGTCCCGACATGCGCACCGCGATCGCCCATGCACTGGCCTGGCCGGAGCGCATCGAGGCCGGGGTCGCACCGCTCGACGCCCGTTCGCTGGGCCGCCTGGAGTTCGCCGAGCCGTCGCTCGAACGTTTTCCATGCCTCGAGTTGGCCTACCGGGCGGCGCGTGCCGGCGGTGGCATGCCGACCGTGCTCAACGCGGCCAACGAGGTTGCGGTCGCCGCGTTCCTCGATGGCCGCTTGCCGTTCCCGGCCATCGCCGCGTCGATCGAGGAGACGCTCGCCCGTTGTCCGTCCAACGAGGCCGGCGACATCGACGCGATCCTCGCGCTCGATGCCGAGGCGCGTCGTCACGCCGAGGAGGCGTGCGCCAGGCTCGCGGGGCACGCGGCATGAGCGGTTTCGTCGCCTCGACGATCGCCTTCGTGGTTGCGATCGGCATCCTGGTCAGCGTCCACGAGTTCGGCCATTTCTGGGTCGCACGCCGGCTCGGGGTCAAGGTGGTGCGTTTCTCGATCGGCTTCGGCAAGCCGCTCTGGTCACGCCGCGCCGGGGTCGACGAGACCGAGTACGTCATCGCCGCGATTCCCCTCGGTGGCTACGTCAAGTTCGTCGACGAGCGCGAGGGCGAGGTGCCCGTGGCGGACCTGCCACGCGCCTTCAACCGCCAGCGGCTTGCGGTGCGCACTGCGATCGTCGCGGCCGGGCCGGCCTTCAACCTGGTGTTCGCGGTGCTCGCCTACTGGTTGCTGTTCGTCTCCGGCATCGAGGGTCTACGCCCGGTCGTCGGCGAGGTCGAGCCCGGTTCGGTGGTCGCAGAGGCCGGGCTGCGTCCCGGTGACGAGATCACCGCCGTGGAGGGCCGTGAAACCGCCACCTGGGAAGCGGCCTCGTTCGCGCTGATGGACGCGCTGGTCAGTGGCGAACGGACGCGCCTGCAGGTGCGCGACGAGCGCGGCCGCACCGACGAACTGGTGCTGCGTACCCCGGAGGGTCACCGTTACCTCGACGGCGGCCGGCTGCTGGAGAAGCTCGGCCTGCGACCGTGGCAGCCGACCATCCCCGCGGTGATCGACCGGGTGCTGCCCGGCAGCCCCGCGGAGCAGGCCGGCATGCAGCCTGGCGACCGCGTGGTCGCCGCCGGCGGCGAGCCGATGGCCGACTGGCGTGCCTGGGTGGAGTACGTGCGTGCCAGGCCCGGTGTCGCGTTCGACGTCGAGGTGGTGCGCGCGGGATCGCGCCAGATGCTGATGCTCACCCCCGAACGGGTGGCGGGCGACAACGGCAGCGCGCGCGGGCGCATCGGCGCCCAGGCACGGGTGCCACCCGACCTGTTCGAAGGCATGCGCGCGGAGCACCGCTACGGTCCGGTCGAGGCGGTCGGCGAGGCCGTACGCAAGAGCTGGAACATGGCCACGTTGATGTTGACCATGCTCGGCAAGATGGTGGTCGGTGAGGCGTCGCTGGACAACATCAGCGGTCCGATCAGCATCGCCGAATACGCCGGCCGTACGGCCAGCATTGGCCTGACGCCGTTCCTCTCGTTCCTGGCCCTGATCAGCATCAGCCTCGGCGTGCTCAACCTGCTGCCGATCCCGCTGCTGGATGGCGGCCACCTGATGTATTACCTTATCGAACTCGTCAAGGGGAGCCCCGTCTCGGAGGCCTTCGAGATCGCCGCGCAGCGCGTCGGGATCGCCGTGCTGTTCATGTTGATGGCGGTGGCCTTCTACAACGACCTGGCACGACTGCTCGGTGGCTGAGGTCGCCGGTGGGGTAGCGCGCAAGCGCATGATACGAATGACAAATTGTTCTTGGGGGGAGTGAAGATGGGACCGCTGCGTAACGCGCTGTTGCTGGCCGGACTGCTGCTGATGGGGGTGGTGCGGGCCGCGGATCCCTTCACCGTCAGCGACATCCGCGCAGAAGGCCTGCAGCGGATCTCTGCCGGCACGCTGTTCAACTACCTGCCGATCAAGGTCGGCGACCGGGTCGACGATGCACGCAGCGCCGACGCGCTCAAGACGCTCTACGCGACCGGCTTCTTCGACGACGTGCGCTTCGAGCGGGACGGCGACGTGCTGGTGGTGTTCGTCGACGAACGTCCGGCGATCTCCGAGATCAGCTTCTCGGGCAACCAGGACATCGAGACCGAGCAGCTCGAGGAGGGCCTGCGCGGCATCGGCCTCGCCGAGGGCCAGGTGTTCAACACGTCGCTGCTCGAGCGCATCGAGAAGGAGCTCACCCAGCTCTACTTCGCGCGCGGCAAGTACGGGGTCCAGATCGAGTCGACGGTGACGCCGCTCGAGCGCAACCGCGTCGCGCTCGAGATCGAGATCAGCGAGGGCCAGGTCGCGAAGATCCGCCAGATCCGCATCATCGGCAACGAGGATTTCGATGAAGAGGAGCTGATCGACCTCTTCCAGCTCACCACGCCGGGCTGGTTCACCTTCTTCAGCGACTCCGACCAGTACTCCAAGCAGAAACTCGCTGCCGACATCGAGGCGCTGCGTTCTTTCTACCTCGACCGCGGCTACCTGCGCTTCAGCATCAACTCGACCCAGGTGACGATCTCGCCCGATCGCCGCGACGTCTTCATCACCGTGAATCTGACCGAGGGCGAGCCCTACACGGTTTCCGCGGTGAACCTGTCGGGCGAGCTGATGCTGCCCGACGACCAGCTCACCCCGCTGGTGCTGCTGCGCCCCGGAGCGACCTTCTCGCGCCAGCTGGCCACGGCCACCGGCGAAGCGCTGTCGCAACGCCTCGGCAACGAGGGCTTCGCGTTCGCCAACGTCAACACGGTACCGGAGATCAACGACGAGCAGCGCACCGTCGATGTCACCTTCTTCGTCGACCCGGGTCGACGCGTCTACGTGCGGCGCATCAACATGCGCGGCAACAACAGCACGCGCGACGAGGTGATGCGCCGCGAGCTGCGGCAGATGGAGAGTGCCTGGTTCTCGACCTCCAAGGTCAACCGCTCGCGAGCACGGCTGCAACAGCTCGGGTTTTTCGAGGAGGTCACGGTCGAGACCCCGGCGGTGCCGGGCTCGCCGGACGAGGTCGACATCGAGTTCCAGGTCAAGGAGCGGCCGGCAGGCAACTTCTCGGTCGGCGTCGGTTTCTCGCAGACCCAGGGCATCATCTTCACCGGCAGCGTGACCCAGGAGAACTTCTTCGGCACCGGCTCGCGGGTCGGCCTGTCGGTCAACACCAGTTCGGCCAACACCGTCTTCGACTACACGTATGACAACCCTTACTACACGGTCGACGGGGTGAGTCGCGGCTTCCGCGTCTTCTACCGCAAGACCGACGCGGACGAGCTCAACATCACCAGCGCCAACGTCGACAGCTACGGCGCGAGCATGAACTTCGGCCTGCCACTGAGCGAGGCGAACCGGCTGCGTTTCGAGTTCGAGTACAAGAACACCGACCTCGAGCTCGGCACCAACCCGCGTTCCGACCTGGTCGAGTTCGTTGCCGAGAACGGCAACAACTACGACACCTTCACCGTCATCGCGTCCTGGTCCGACGACACCCGCGACTCGGCGCTGTTCCCGACCCGCGGTGGACGCCAGCGCCTGTTCGGCGAGATTGCGCTGCCGGTCTTCGACCTGACCTACTACTCTGCCGGCTACGACCACGCCCACTACTGGCCGCTGGCCGAGGCCCTGACCTTCAAGGCCGACGGTAACGTCAACTACGGAGACGGCTACGGTGACACCGAGCAGCTGCCGCCGTTCGAGAAGTTCTTCGCCGGCGGTCTGAACTGCGTGCGTGGCTGGGAAGAGAACACCCTCGGTCCACGGGACCCGGCAACCGGCGATCCGCTGGGCGGCAACCTGCGCGCCTGCGGCACCCTCGAAATGATCACCCCGGTCACCTACGAGGACATCAAGTCGATCCGCCTGGCCGGATTCTTCGACATCGGTAACGTTTTCGATACAATAAACGGCGATGGATTCGAAACCGACGAGCTGCGCTACTCGACCGGCGTCGCGCTCAACTGGCTGTCGCCAATCGGCCCGCTGACCTTCAGCTACGCTTTCCCGCTCAACGACGAGGCGGGGGACGAGACCCAGAATTTCCAGTTCCGGATCGGCGGCAGCTTCTGACCTAGTGAGGGACCGACTTGAAACCACGTAAGCTCATTGCCACGCTTCTGCTCTGCACCGCCTGCGCCGTTTCCGGCAGCGTGGCGGCCGAGCTCCGTATCGGCTTCGTCAACGCCGCCAAGCTGCTCGAGGAGGCGCCGCAGGCCGCCGCGGCCCGCGACAACCTGCAGCAGGAGTTCGCCCCGCGCGACCGCGAGCTGGTCTCGATGCAGAAGGAGATCAAGGCGCTCGAGGAGAAGCTCGGACGCGATGCCGCGGTGATGAGCGAGACCGAGCGCCGCAACCTCGAGCGCGACATCCTCAACCGCAAGCGTGACCTCAAGCGCAGCCAGGATGTGTTCCGCGAGGATTTCAACCTGCGCCGCAACGAGGAACTGGGCAAGCTGCAGCGGTTGGTCATCGAGACCATCCGCACCGTCTCCAAGGAGCAGAAGTACGACCTGATGCTCACCGAGGGGGTGCTGTTCGCCAGCGACCAGGTCAACGTCACCGACCAGGTCCTGCAGCGGCTCAAGGACCAGGGCGCCCGCTGACCGCGGTGCGCCATCCGGCACGCCACGCCGCAGCCAAGCGGGTGCCGGGATGAGTCGCGCGTACACCGCCGCCGAGCTGGCCGAATCCGAGGGGCTCGAGCTGCGTGGAGACGGCGACACCCCGATCCGTCGTGTCGCCCCACTCGATCGCGCCGAAGCCGATGCGATCGCTTTCCTGGCTCTGGCCAGCCATCGTCACCACCTCGCCACGACCCGCGCCGGGGCCGTGATCCTAACTGCGGAGATGGCCGAAGCGTGCCCGACCACGGCGCTGGTCAGTCCCAATCCTCATGCCACCTACGCGCGCATCGCGCAGCTGCTGCATCCCCGGGCGCATCCACCCGCCGGCATCCACCCGAGCGCGGTGGTGGGCGAGGGCTGCCGGCTCGGGGCCGGGGTCAGCATCGGCGCCAACGCGGTGCTGGGCGACGACTGCGTGCTGGGTGCCGACGTGGTGATCGGGGCCGGCAGCGTGCTGGGCAACCGCGTCACCGTCGGCGACGACTCGCGGCTGGTGGCGAGCGTGACCCTCTGTGACGACACCGTGGTCGGTCGACGGGCACTGCTGCAGCCAGGCGCGGTAATCGGTGGCGACGGTTTCGGTTTCGCCAGCGACGACGGTCACTGGCTCCGGATCCCGCAGATCGGTCGCGTGGTGCTCGGCGACGACGTCGAGGTCGGCGCCAACACCACCATCGACCGCGGTGCCATCGATGACACGGTGATCGGCAACGGGGTCAAGCTCGACAACCTGATCATGATCGGACACAACGTCTGCATCGGCGAGAACACCGCGATGGCCGCCTGTGTCGGCATCGCCGGCAGCGTCACCATCGGCGCGCGCTGCACATTTGGTGGCGGTGCCATCATCAACGGTCACATCGAGATCGTCGACGACGTGCACGTCACCGGCAACTCGATGATCGTCGCCGGTATCGACAAACCCGGGCTCTATTCGTCGGGCATGCCGCTGATGGGCAACCGCGAGTGGCGCAAGAACATGGCCAGGCTCAAGAAACTCGACGAGCTGGCGCGGCGCGTCACGGAGCTTGAGCGTGATGCGGAGAAGTGACCGCAAACGGCCCCCCGATCGCACGATGACGAGGAGTATGACGTGAGCAACGCCCCAGATATGGACGTCTTCGAGGTGATGAAACACCTCCCACACCGCTACCCGTTCCTGCTCGTCGACCGCGTGCTCGAGTGCACCCCGGGCGAGTCGGTGGTCGCGATCAAGAACGTGACCATCAACGAGCCGTTCTTCCCGGGCCACTTCCCGCAGCGACCGGTGATGCCCGGCGTGTTGATCATGGAGGCGATGGCGCAGGCTTCGGGCATGCTCGCCTACCGGACCGACCCCTCTCTCGAGCAGCCCGGCAGCCTCTACTTCTTCGTCGGCATGGACAAGGTGCGCTTCAAGCGCCAGGTCGAGCCCGGCGACCAGCTTCGCTTCGAGGTCGATCTCGTGCGTACCAAGCGCAGCATTTGGATGTTCTCCGGCCGCGCCCTGGTTGATGGCCAGGTCGCGGCGAGCGGTGATCTGATGATGACGGTCAGGATGGCCGAGGCGTGATCGATCCGCGCGCCATCGTCGACCCTTCGGCCAGGCTCGCCGACGACGTCAGCATCGGCCCGTTCAGCATCATCGGCGCCGACGTCGAGATCGGGGCGGGCACCACTGTCGCTGCCCACGTGGTGATCCACGGGCCGTGCACCATCGGACGCGACAATCGCATCCATTCGTTCGCCTCGCTCGGAGACGCGCCGCAGGATCTCTCCTACGCCGGCGAACCGACCCGGCTCGAGATCGGCGACCGCAACGTGATCCGTGAGTACGTCACCATCAACCGCGGCACGCCCAAGGACCGTGCGCTGACCACCGTCGGCAGCGACAACCTGCTGATGGCCTACTGCCACATCGCCCACGACTGCGTGATCGGTGACCACACGGTGTTCGCCAACGGCGCCTCGCTGGGGGGGCACGTGGCCATCGGTGATTACGCGATCCTCGGTGGCTTCGCGATGATCCACCAGTTCTGCCGGGTCGGCGCGCACGCCTTCTGCGCGATGGGCAGCGCCGTGGCCAAGGACGTCCTGCCGTACGTGCTGGTCTCGGGCCACCCGGCCCACCCGCACGGCATCAATGCACGCGGCCTGGCGCGGCGCCCCGGGTTCGACGCGCAGCGCATCCAGCGCATCCGCCGCCACTACAAGCTGGTGTTCCGCTCGGGACTCAAGCTCGAGGAGGCCGTCGGCCTGCTCGAGGCGGAGCCGGATGACGCCGACGCCGGCATGCTCGCCGCGTTCATGCGCGACAGCCGGCGCAGCATCCTGCGCTGAACGGCGTGGAGCGGGGACGACCGCTGCGCGTCGCACTCGTCGCCGGCGAGAGCTCAGGCGACCTGCTCGGTGCGGGCCTGGTCGAGGCGCTCGAGGAACTCCGCCCGGGCAGCACCTTCGAGGGGATCGGCGGACCGCTGATGGCGGAGGCCGGCTGCAGGCTGCACTGGCCGGCCGAGCGGCTCGCGGCATTCGGTCTGATCGATGTGCTGGCCCATCTGCCGGATGGCCTGCGCATCCGTGCCGCGCTGGCACGGAGGCTCGTCGCCGATCCACCGGACGTGTTCGTCGGCATCGACGCGCCGGCGTTCAACCTCGGCCTCGAGGCGCGGCTCCACCGGGCCGGCATCCCGACCGTGCACTACGTCAGCCCGACGGTCTGGGCGTGGCGGCGCTACCGTCTGCGTACCCTGCGTCGTGCCGTCGACCTGCTGCTGACGCTGTTCCCGTTCGAGGCGGAGTTCTGCAACGCCCACCAGATGCCGGCGACCTTCGTCGGCCATCCGCTGGCCGAGGCGATCCCGCCGGAGGTCGATCGCGCTGCGGCCCGCGCGGCACTCGGTGTGGACGAAGGTGCGCCGCTGGTCGCGGTGCTGCCGGGCAGTCGCCGTGGCGAGATCCACCACCTCGCGCCGCCATTCCTCGCGGCCGCCGCCTGGCTCGCTGAGCGCAAGCCGGGCATCCGCTTCGTGCTGCCGGTCGCCACGCCACGCCTGCGCCCGGCCGTCGAGCAGGTGCTCCGGCGCCACCCGGACCTCGACCTCGAGCTGCTCGACGGCCAGGCGCGCACGGCGTTGGCCGCGGCCGACGTGCTGCTGCTCTCCTCGGGCACCGCCACCCTCGAGGGCCTGCTGCATCGACGCCCGATGGTCGCTGCGTACCGCATGGCGCCACTGAGCTACTTCTTCACCTTGCCGTTCTTCACCGTCGGCCACTTCGCGCTGCCGAACCTGCTGTGCGGTGGGCGGGTGGTGCCCGAGTTCCTGCAGTACGCGGTGCGACCCGAGGCGCTCGGCGCCGAGGTGCTGGCCCTGCTCGACGACCCGGCGCGCGCGGCCGCGCAGACCGACCGCTTCGCCGAGGTCCACGACCTGCTGCGGCAGGGTGCGAGCACCCGAGCCGCACGGGCGGTCGCCGAACTGGCCGACCGGCACCATGCCTGAGCGCAAGTCGGAGCAGGCCGCCTGCATCACGCGCCTCGACCGGGTCGCCGGCGTCGACGAGGTCGGGCGCGGGCCGATCGCAGGTCCTGTGGTCGCTGCGGCGGTGATCCTCGACCCGACCCGACCGGTGATCGGCCTGGCCGACTCCAAGCAGCTTTCGGCAAAACGCCGCGAGGCGCTGGCGGGCGCGATTCGCGACAACGCACGTGCGTGGGCCCTGGGCCGCGCCGAGGTCGACGAGATCGATCGCATGAACATCCTCCAGGCCAGCCTGCTGGCGATGCGCCGCGCGGTCGTCGCGCTCGATGCCGCGCCGGCGTTGGCGCTGGTCGACGGCAACCGCTGCCCGGAATTGCCGTGCAGCGCGCTCGCGCTGGTTGGCGGCGACCGGCGCGTGGCGGCGATCAGTGCCGCGTCGATCCTGGCCAAGGTCGCGCGCGACGCCGAGATGGTCGAGCTCGACGCCCGCTACCCCGGCTACGGCCTTGCCACCCACAAGGGCTACCCGACCGCCGCGCACCGCGAGGCGCTGCTGCGACTCGGTCCGCTGCCGATCCATCGCTGCAGCTTTGCCCCGGTTCGTCAGGCACTTAGCGAGTGGAGTCCCGGAGGCGCTCGACAGCCGCGTGGCTGATCCTGACAATCGGCCCATGCCTGTGCCGTTCGTCCACCTGCGCCTTCACACCGAGTACTCGCTGTGCGATGGCCTGGTGCGGATCAAGCCGTTGGTCGACGCCGTCGCCGCGGCCGGCATGCCGGCGGTCGCGGTCACCGACCAGTCCAACCTGTTCGCGCAGGTCAAGTTCTACAAGGCGGCGCTGGCGCGCGGCATCAAACCGCTTGTCGGGGTCGACCTGTGGCTCGACGCGGGCGATGGCGAGGCGCCGGGGCGGCTGGCGCTGCTGTGCCAGGACGACACCGGATACCGCAACCTGACGCGCCTCGTCTCGCGCTGTTACACCGAGGGAAGGCACGGCGGTCACATCACGCTCAGCGGGGCATGGCTCGAAGGCCAGACCGAGGGGCTGATCGCCCTCTCCGGAGCCGCCGAGGGCGACGTCGGCCGTGCGCTGCTGGCCGACGACCGGACCCGCGCCCGCGCGCAGCTGGAGCGCTGGCAACGGCTCTTCCCCGATCGCTACTACCTCGAGGTGCAGCGCTGCGACCGATCCAGCGACGAGCGTCACCTGCGCGCGGCCGTGGAACTTGCCGGCACGGCCGGCGTGCCGGTGGTCGCGACCAACGACGTGCGGTTCCTGGCGCGCGATGACTTCGAGGCCCACGAGGCGCGGGTCTGCATCCACGAGGGTCGTACCCTGGACGATCCGCGCCGACCACGCCCCTACACCGAGGCACAGCACCTGCGCGGCCCCGAGGCGATGGCCGAGCTGTTCGCCGACCTGCCCGAGGCGCTCGAGAACAGCGTCGAGATCGCGCGCCGCTGCAACCTCGAGCTGCACCTCGGCCAGCCGTCGCTGCCGGCCTTCCCGATTCCCGACGGGGCACCGGTCGAGGTGCACCTGCGGCGCGAGGCCGAGGCCGGGCTGGACACGCGCTTGGCGCGGCTGTTCACGGCCGACGATCCGCGCACCGAGGGTTACCGGGAGCGTCTCGAGCGCGAGCTCGGCGTGATCATCCAGATGGGTTTCCCGGGGTACTTCCTGATCGTCGCCGACTTCATCCGCTGGGCACGCGAAAACGACATCCCGGTCGGTCCCGGGCGCGGTTCGGGCGCCGGCTCGCTGGTGGCCTATGCACTTGGAATAACAGATTTAGATCCAATACCTTACGAATTACTTTTCGAGCGTTTTCTAAATCCAGAGCGGGTCTCCATGCCCGACTTCGACGTCGACTTCTGCATGGACCGGCGCGACGAGGTGATCCGCTACGTCGCCGAGCGCTACGGGCGCGACCGGGTGGCGCAGATCATCACTTTCGGCACCATGGCCGCCAAGGCGGTGATCCGCGATGCCGGGCGCGTGCTCGGCCACCCGTTCGGCTTCGTCGACCGGGTCGCCAAGCTGGTGCCGTTCGAGCTCGGCATGACCCTCGACAAGGCGCTGGAGCAGGGCGAGGAACTCAAGCGCGAGTACGAGGAGAACGAGGAGATCCGTGCGCTGGTCGATCTGGGCCGCTCGCTCGAGGGCATCGCGCGCAACGCCGGGACCCACGCCGGTGGCGTGGTGATCGCGCCGTCGGTGCTGACCGATTTCTCCGCGCTCTACTGCGAGGAGGGCGGTCAGGGCGTCGTCACCCAGTTCGACATGAAGGACGTCGAGGCGGTCGGGCTGGTCAAGTTCGACTTCCTCGGCCTGCGCACGCTGACCATCATCAAGTGGACCGTCGACGCGGTGAACGCCTGTCGCGAGGAGGGCAGTCCGCTGCTCGACATCGGTACGCTGCCGCTCGTCGATGTCGCGACCTTCGATCTTCTCAAGCGCTGCCAGACCACCGCGGTGTTCCAGCTCGAATCGCGCGGCATGAAGGACCTGATCCGGCGCCTGCGGCCCGACACCTTCGAGGAGATCATCGCGCTGGTCGCGCTGTTCCGACCGGGCCCGCTGCAGTCGGGCATGGTCGACGACTTCATCGATCGCAAGCACGGTCGTGCGCGGGTCGCCTACCCGCACCCCGACCTGGAGCCGATCCTCCAACCGACCTATGGCGTGATCCTCTACCAGGAACAGGTGATGCAGATCGCCCAGGTGCTGGCCGGCTACACGCTCGGAGGAGCCGACCTGCTGCGCCGCGCGATGGGCAAGAAGTTGCCCGAGGAGATGGCCAAGCAACGCGCCACGTTCACCGAGGGTGCGCTGGCGCGCGGTGTCGACGAGGCGACGGCGACGCACATCTTCGACCTCATGGAGAAGTTCGCCGGTTACGGCTTCAACAAGTCGCACTCGGCGGCCTACGCGCTGGTCTCCTACCAGACCGCATGGCTCAAGGCGCACCACACCGCCTGGTTCATGGCCGCGGTGCTCTCGTCGGACATGGACAACACCGACAAGGTGGTCACCTTCATCGACGAGTGCGCCGCGCTCGGCCTGACCGTCTCGCCACCCGACGTCAACGCCTCGGAATACGCCTTCAGTGCACGCGACGCAGGGCGCATCCGCTACGGACTCGGCGCCATCAAGGGGGTCGGCGCCGCGGCGATCGACGGCCTGCTCGCCGAACGCCAAGCCAACGGCCCGTTCGCCGATCTCTACGACCTGTGCCGGCGTGTCGACCTGCGCAAGGCCAACCGGCGGGTGCTCGAGTCGTTGATCCGTGCCGGGGCCCTGGACGGCCTCGGCGCCAACCGCGCCACGCTGCTGGCCAACCTGCCGACCGCGCTGCAGGCCGCCGAACAGCACGTGCAGAGCCAGGATGCCGGGCAGGACGACCTGTTCGGCCTCGGCGATACGAACAGCCCACCGCCGTCCACCATGGTCGCGCACGAAGATTGGGATGACGCGGAGCGGCTGGCCCACGAGAAGGAGACGCTCGGCCTCTACCTGACCGGCCACCCGGTCGAGCCCTACCTCGACGAACTCGCGCGTTTCACCAGCGGCCGCCTGGGCAGCCTCGAGCCGCCGGTCGGCGGAGGACGGCCGGGCAACGGCCGCGCTCGTGAGCAGCCGGTCACCGTGGCCGGACTGGTGGTCGGGTTGCGCACCATCAAGACCCAGCGCGGTGGACGCATCAGCATCCTGACCCTCGACGACCGCAGCGGCCGCGTCGAGGTCAAGGCGTTCGACGACGTCACCCAGCGCCACCGTGAGCTGATCGCCAAGGACCGGTTGCTGGTGGTCTGCGGCGGGCTCAGCCAGGACGACTACAGCGGTGAGGCTCAGGTGCGCGCCGAGGAGATCCAGAGCCTGGAGCAGGCCCGCGAGCGCCATGCGCGCGCGCTGCTGGTGCGCCTCGACAGCAGCGACTGGTCGGACGGTGACCCGATCGGGGGGCTGCGAGAGCAGCTGGCACCGTTCTGCGATGGCGGTTGCCCGGTGCTGCTCGAGTACGCGGGGCAGCAGGGCGCCGCGCGCCTGGCGCTCGGTGAGGGTTGGCGCGTGCGCCCGGCCGACGAGCTGCTCAAGCGCCTGCGTCGTGCCTTCGGCCGCGAGCGCATCGACCTCGTCTATGGTGGGTGAGACGACACGCGCGTTTCGCCGCCGAGACGGGTTGGCTAGAATAGCCACCCCGCCCCCCGGTCCGGACCACCGATGAACCTCAACTTCCTCGAATTCGAACAGCCCATCGCCGAGCTCGAGGCGAAGATCGAGGAGTTGCGCCACGTCGGTGACGACAACGATCTCAACATCAGCGAGGAGGTCGCCCGCCTCGAGGCCAAGAGCGAGAGCCTCACCGCATCGATCTTCAGCAATCTCAGCCCATGGCAGGTGGCGCAGCTCGCGCGCCACCCGCAGCGTCCCTACACCCTCGACTACCTGAAGATGATCTTCACCGAGTTCGAGGAGCTGCACGGCGACCGTGCCTATGCCGACGACAAGGCCATCGTCGGCGGCGTGGCTCGCTTCGAGGGCCGCCCGGTGGTGGTGATCGGCCACCAGAAGGGTCGCGACACCCGCGACAAGGTGTACCGGAATTTCGGCATGGCCCGTCCCGAGGGGTACCGCAAGGCGCTGCGCCTGATGGAGATGGCCGACCGTTTCCGCCTGCCGATCGTCACCTTCATCGACACCCCGGGTGCCTACCCGGGCATCGGTGCCGAGGAACGCGGCCAGAGCGAGGCGATCGCCCACAACCTGCGCGAGATGGCCGGCCTGCGCGTGCCGATCGTCTGCACGGTGATCGGCGAGGGCGGTTCCGGTGGAGCGCTGGCGATCGGTGTCGGCGACGCCGTGCTGATGCTTGGCTACGCGACCTACTCGGTGATCTCGCCCGAGGGCTGCGCGTCGATTCTCTGGAAGAGTGCCGAAAAGGCGCCTGAGGCGGCCACGGCGATGGGCATCACCGCGCCTCGGCTGCGTGAGCTTGGCCTGATCGACGCGGTGGTCGAGGAGCCGCTCGGTGGGGCTCACCGCGATCCGGCGCTGATGGCCGATCGCCTGCAGCAGGCGCTTTCCAGCCAGCTCGAGCAGCTCGTGGAGATGCCGATCGACCAGCTGCTCGAGCGCCGCTACCGGCGCCTGATGGCCTACGGCGCCCCGCAAGGCTAGCCTGCGGAGGCGCGGCTGCCGATGGACGCCCCGGCCCGCGCACTGCTCGATCTCCTCGCCGGGCAAAACCCGCCGCCTTCGATCGCGATCGCCTACAGTGGCGGCCGCGATTCCAGCGTGCTCCTGCACGCCGCGGCCGGGTTGCAGCGAGCCGGTCGCACCGGACCGCTGCGCGCCCTGCATGTCGACCACGGTCTGCATCCCGACGCGTCGCGCTGGCGCGACCACTGCGCGGCCCACTGCACGCGGCTCGGCGTGGCGTTCGACACGGTCAGCGTGGATGCGCGGCCAGCCTCGGGCGAGAGCCCCGAGGCGGCGGCGCGCACGGCGCGTTACACGGCGCTGGCCGGACTGCTGCGGCCCGGCGAGTGGTTGCTGACCGCCCACCATCGCGACGACCAGGCCGAAACGCTGCTTCTCCAGCTGCTGCGCGGTGCCGGGATCGCCGGGCTCGCAGCGATGCCGGCGCGCACCCCGTTCGCCGGCGGCTGGCTGGCGCGACCGCTGCTCGACCTCGGCCGCAACGACCTCGCCGCCTACGCCGCACGCCATGCCCTGGAGTGGTGCGAGGATCCGGGCAACGCCGCCGTCGAGCATGATCGCAACTACCTGCGCCACGCCGTGCTGCCGCGTCTCGAGGAGCGCTGGCCCGCGGTCGCGCAGTGCCTTGGTCGCAGTGCCGCGCACTGTGCCGAGGCGGCCGGGCTGCTCGACGAGCTTGCCGCGGGCGACCTCGCGGCCGCCGGTGTCTTGCCCGGGACCTCGACGCTGCCACTCACCGCGCTGCGCGCGTTGCCGTCCGCGCGGCGCCGCCTGCTGCTGCGT
The DNA here is from genome assembly GCA_009937385.1 of Gammaproteobacteria bacterium. Lineage (GTDB taxonomy): Bacteria > Pseudomonadota > Gammaproteobacteria > QNFN01 > QNFN01 > QNFN01. Next base: position 25,023 of record JAACFL010000004.1, read on the forward strand.
CACTGGCTCGCCGGCCTCGGGCTGCCGCTGCCCGGACGGCGTGTGTTGGCGCGCGTCGAGACCGAAATGCTCGGTGCCGCACCGGATCGCAACCCGTGCATTGCCTGGCCCGGCGCCGAGCTGCGCCGCTACCGTGATCTCCTGCATGCCCGGAGGCCGCCACCGGGCGTGGTCGACCGGGTCATGCGGAGCTGGGACCCGGCCGGGCCGCTCGAGCTGCCCTGGGGCACGCTCCGCGTCAGGCCGGTCCCGGGCGCCGGCATCGACCGCGCGCACCTCGAGGGGGCCGAGGTGACCGTCACCACCCGCGCCGGTGGGGAGCGCTTGCGGCTTCCGGGCCGGCCGACGCGCCCGCTCAAGAAGCTCCTCCAGGAGGCGGAGGTGCCGCCGTGGCACCGCACGCGCCTGCCGCTGGTGTGGGTGAACGGAACGCTCGCGGCGGTCGCCGACCTGTGGGTCGCGGCCGAATTCGCAGCGGATCCGGGCGCTCCGGGCCTCAGCCTCGAGTGGCAGGACCTCGCCGACACGCAGGCGGCCGAAGTGAACGATCTCGATTGAGCCGGACAGGGCGATCCGTTACCATTGCGTGCGTCCTGAGCCGGCGCGCCGGCGTTCGGTAAACCGGTTCCATTGATGACCAAATTCATCTTCGTTACAGGCGGTGTCGTGTCGTCTCTCGGCAAGGGCATCGCCTCGGCGTCACTCGGCGCGCTCCTCGAGGCGCGCGGCCTGAAGGTGACGCTGCTCAAGCTCGATCCTTACATCAACGTCGATCCAGGGACGATGAGCCCGTTCCAGCACGGCGAGGTGTTCGTGACCGAGGACGGGGCCGAAACCGACCTCGACCTGGGCCACTACGAGCGCTTCGTGCGCACCCGCACCAGCAGGCGCAGCAACTTCACGACCGGCCAGGTCTACGAGAACGTCATCCGCAAGGAGCGCCGTGGCGATTACCTCGGCCGCACCGTGCAGGTGATCCCGCACATCACCGACGAGATCCAGGCGCTGATCCGCGAAGGGGCCGAGGGCGCCGACGTGGCGATGGTCGAGATCGGCGGCACGGTCGGCGACATCGAGTCGCTGCCGTTCCTCGAGGCGATCCGCCAGATGGGGGTCGAGCACGGTCACCAGCAGGTGCTCTACATCCACCTGACCCTGGTGCCCTACATCCCGACCGCCGGCGAGATCAAGACCAAGCCGACCCAGCACTCGGTCAAGGAGCTGCGCTCGATCGGCATTCAGCCTGACATCCTGCTGTGCCGCGCCACCCAGCCGCTGCCGGAGGCGGAGCGGCGCAAGATCGCGCTGTTCACCAACGTCGAACCGCGCGCGGTCATCTCGGCGGTCGACGTCGACACCATCTACCGTATCCCACTGCTGCTGCAGGCCGAGGGGCTGGACCAGATCGCGGTCGAGAAGCTCAACCTCGACACCCCGCCGGCGCAGATGGAGGAGTGGCAGCGCGTGGTCACCGCGATCGATGGGCCGCGCCACGAGGTGACCGTGGCGATGGTCGGCAAGTACACCGACCTGACCGAGTCCTACAAGTCGCTCTCGGAGGCGCTGACCCACGCCGGCGTGCACACCGAGACCCGGGTCAACATCACCTACGTCGATTCCGAGGAGATCGAGCGCGATGGCATCGGCTGTCTCGCGGACGTCGATGCCATCCTGGTCCCGGGTGGCTTCGGGGAACGCGGCGTGGAGGGCAAGATCGCCGCGGTGCGCCACGCGCGCGAGAACGGCATTCCCTACCTGGGCATCTGCCTGGGCATGCAGGTCGCAGTGATCGAGTTCGCGCGCCACGTCGCCGGCATGGAGGCGGCGCACAGCACCGAGTTCGATCGTGAAACCCCTTACCCGGTCATCGCCCTGATCACCGAGTGGAAAGGGGCCGACGGCACCCTCGAGCAGCGTGGCGAGAAGTCGGACAAGGGCGGCACCATGCGCCTCGGTGGCCAGTCCTGCAGGCTGCGTGCCGATTCGCTCGCGCGGCGCCTGTACGGCAAGGACGTGATCGTCGAGCGCCACCGCCACCGCTACGAGTTCAACAACCAGTACCTGCTGCCCCTCGAGGACAAGGGCCTGCTGTTCTCGGGCATGTCGCTCGATGGGCGCCTGGTCGAGATGGTCGAGCAGCCCGACCACCCCTGGTTCCTGGCCTGCCAGTTCCACCCCGAGTTCACCTCGACGCCGCGTGACGGTCACCCGCTGTTCAGTGGCTTCATCCGCGCCGCGCTCGACAACCAGACCACGACCACCAAGCGGGCGGCCGAGGGATGAACCTGGCCGGGTTCGAGGTCGGCCTCGACCGGCCGTTGTTCGTCATTGCCGGGCCCTGCGTCATCGAGGGCGAGCAATTCTGCATCGACGTCGCCGGCCGCCTGCGCGAGCTGACCGCGGCACGCGGCGTGCCGTTCGTGTTCAAGGCGTCGTTCGACAAGGCCAACCGCTCGTCGCACGACAGCCCGCGTGGCCCCGGCATCGAGGCCGGTCTGAAGGTGCTCGCCGCGGTGCGCGAGCAGGTCGGGGTGCCGGTGCTGACCGACGTCCACGAGGACACGCCGCTCGACGAGGTCGCCGCGGTGGTCGACGTGTTGCAGACCCCGGCGTTCCTCTGCCGCCAGACCAACTTCATCCAGCGCGTCGCCGCGCAGGGCAAGCCGGTCAACCTCAAGAAGGGCCAGTTCCTCGCTCCCGGGGACATGACCCACGTCGTCGCCAAGGCGCGTGCGACCGGCAACGGGCAGATCATGGTTTGCGAACGTGGCGCGTCGTTCGGCTACAACAACCTGGTCTCCGACATGCGTTCGCTGGCGATCATGCGTGAAACCGGGTGTCCGGTGGTGTTCGACGCCACCCACTCGGTGCAGCTGCCGGGCGGGCAGGGCAGCAGCTCGGGTGGTCAGCGCGAGTTCGTGCCGGTGCTGGCGCGTGCCGCGGTCGCGGTCGGCGTCGCCGGGCTGTTCATGGAGACCCATCCCGATCCCGCGCACGCGCACAGCGACGGACCCAACTCGTGGCCGCTCGACCGCTTCGATGCCCTGCTCGAGGAGCTGCTCGCGATCGACGCGGTGGTCAAGCGTGCCGGGCCGATCGAGACGCGCGCCTGACCCGGCCCACAGCCTACCCAATCGAAGACGGAATCGAACCATGATCGAGATTCGTGACCTGCACGCCCGCGAGATCCTCGACTCGCGCGGCAACCCGACCGTCGAGGCCGACGTGGTCCTCGCCGACGGCACGCGCGGACGGGCGGCGGTGCCCTCGGGCGCCTCCACCGGCACCCGTGAAGCGGTCGAACTGCGCGACGGCGACGACGCCCGCTACCTCGGCAAGGGGGTGCGCAACGCCGTGGCCAACGCCAACGGCGAGCTGAGAGATGCGCTCATGGGCCAGTCGTTCACCGACCAGGCGGCGCTCGACGCGCGGCTGGTGGAGCTCGACGGCACCCCGAACAAGGGGCGTCTCGGTGCCAACGCGATCCTCGCCGTGTCGCTCGGTGCCGCGCACGCCGGGGCGGCCTCGAGCGGGCAGGG
>JAACFL010000086.1 GCA_009937385.1 Gammaproteobacteria bacterium
TCGCCGAAACCGAGCGCAGCGAGACCGTTGGGCATCTCCAGCTGCTGCATGATCCCGGCGATGCACTCGGCGACCGCGGCGCCCGCCTCGTCGACCGACACCGAACCGGTGTCGCCACCCAGCAGCCCGTAGGCGGCACGCGTCTTGTCGCCGGCGCGCCCACCGATGAAGCGGAAGCTGGCCGGCGTGCCGAGCGCCACCGACATGCCGTGCGGCACCTGCACCTTGTCGTCCGGAAAGCCCTCGGGCACGAACCCCTTGACCATGCCGGCGATCGGGTAGCTCATGGCGTGCGGGATGTGCACACCGGCGTTGCCGAAACCCATGCCGGCGAAGGTCGCGGCGAGCATCAGCTGGCTGCGCGCCTCGACGTCGCCGGGATCATGGTAGGCGCGCGGCAGGTACGCGGCACCGATCTCGATCGCGCGCCCAGCCCAGATGTCGGCCACCGGGTTGGCGCCGACGTAGGGCGGGCGCAGCGCCGGGTTCTCCGGCATCGGCCGCCGGTCGAACGGCAGGCTGGTGTAGGACTCGAGTGCGTGGCACAGGATGTCCATGCCGCACGCGGCGGTCACCGCCGGCGGCAGCGTCAGGGTCAGCTCGGGATCGATCACGGCCAGCCGCGGGCGCAGCAGGCGGTGCGAGATGCCGGCCTTGAGCTCGAGGTCGAGCAGGTCGAGCACCGCGACCGAAGTGGTCTCGCTGCCGGTGCCGGCGGTGGTCGGCACGGCGATCAGCGGCTTCAGCGGGCCCGGCACCGGCTTGCCTTCACCGATTGGCTTGTTGACGTAGCCGAGAATCGGCTCCGGGTAGGTGGTGTAGAGGTTGACCGCCTTGGCGGTGTCGATCACCGAGCCGCCGCCGATCGCGACCAGGCCATCGAACTCCTGCTCACGGGCGAACTCGATCGCCGTCTGCCAGGAGCGGTCGGTCGGTTCGCACAGGACATCACCGTAGACGATCGGCTCGATGCCCTGCCCACGAATCGCCTCGAGGGCCCGCTCGAGCAGACCGATCTCGACCAGGTGCGGATCGCTCATCACCAGCGCACGGGAGACGCCAAGCGCCTTGAGGTCCCAGCCGAGTTCGGCGATCACGCCCCAGCCGTACTTCAGTGGGACGGTCTCCATGGTGAAGGCGTTGTTATTCATCACGACGAATCCTGGATGGGTGGTGTCCGGGGAGCATATCGACGCCCTCTTGGCATGTCGACCGTCGCTGGCCGCTGCCTGCGGCGCGGGTTAGCATGCCGTCTCCACGACCACGGGAACCGTTCATGCCGTCGCGCGTCACCCCTGAAGAACTCGACCGGATCGCCCGCGAGAAGGTGCCCTTCATGGGCCAGCTCGGCAGCCGCATCGAAGATCTCGACGCCGGGACGGTGCGCGTGCGCCTGCCGTTCCACCAGGATTTCCTGCGCCCCGGCGGCAGCGTGCAGGGGCCGGTGCTGATGGGGCTCGCCGATCTGGCGATGTACTACGCGGTACTGAGCCTGATCGGACCGGTCGAGCTCGCGCTGACCATCAACCTGAACTGCAACTTCCTGCGTCGTCCGGCGCCCGGTGACGTCATCGCCGAGGGGCGCATCCTCAAGCTCGGCAAGCGCCTGGCGGTCGGCGAGGTGGCGCTCTACAGCGACGGCGACCCGGAGATGGTCGCCCACGTCACCGCGACCTACTCGATCCCGCCGGACCACGCCGAACCGCTGTAGGGCCAGACCCCGGTCGGGCGGCTGCTATGCCGGTGCGGCCTCCCGGCGCATCAGCAGCAGGATCAGGACGATCGCCGGGAGGCCCAGCGCGGCGGCGTAGAGGAAGAACACCGGGTAGCTGCTGGCGTCCACGACGATGCCGGAGAAACCGCCGATGAATTTCGGCAGCAGCAGCATGATGGAACTGAACAGCGCGTACTGGGTCGCGGTGTAGGCGCGGTTGGTCAGGCCGGAGAGGTAGGCGATGAACACGGTGCCGGCGAGGCCGCCGGCGAGGTTGTCGGCGCCGACCACCAGCACCAGCCAGACCAGCAGTGGCGGCTGCCCCGCCAGCCAGGCGAACAGCAGGTTGGTGAGGATGACCACGGCCGCCCCGACCAGCAGCATCCGCATGACGCCGTAGCGCACCACCAGAACCCCGCCAAGCAGCGCTCCGGCGATGGTGATGAACTTCCCGACCAGGCCGCTGACGATGCCGATCTCGGTGCCGCTGTAGCCCATGTCCTGGTAGAACGGAAACGCCATGACGCCGAGGGTGATGTCGCTCATCCGGAACACCGCGATGAAGGCGAGGATAAGCAGCGCGTTCCAGCCGTTGCGGGCGAAAAAATCGGCGAATGGGCAGATGACGGCGCCGACGAACCACGCCTGCAGCCTGCGGATTTGCTGCGGCAGGTGCCGGTTCCGCTGCAGCAGGCCGAGCACGCGATGCTCGGTCGCCCACTCCTGCTCCCGCAGGGTGTGGTCGGGCTCGTCGATGACCAGGGTGCAGACGACGCCGACGGCCATGCCGCAGGCCATGCAGAAGTACGCCACCGACCACGAGAAATGGTCGGCGATGACGAACGCCATGCTCCCGGCGACGATCATCCCGATGCGGTAGCCGAGCTGGTAGGTGCCGGCCATGGCGCCCTGGTACGTGTTGTCGATGGCCTCGATGCGCCAGGCGTCGATGGTGATGTCCTGGGTCGCCGACGAAAACGCCGTCAGCATGGCAAAGGCGACGACCAGGGTGAGGTCGGTAGCCGGGTCGGTCGTCGACATCATCACCAGCCCGGTGATGACGCCCGCCTGGGCGAGCAGCATCCAGCTCCGTCGTTGGCCCAGCAGCCGCGTCAGGACGGGAATCGGCATGCGGTCGACCAGCGGGGACCAGACGAACTTCAGCCCGTAGGCCAGCGCCACCCAGCTGACGAAGCCGATGGTGGTCTTTTCCACACCGACGCTGTTCAACCAGGCGGACAGGGTGCCGAAAACCAGCAACAGCGGCAGGCCGGCGGAGAACCCCAGGAACAGCATCGCCAGCACCCGGGGATTGCGGTAGACCGCGAACGCGTCGAGCCAGCCCTGTGTGGCGGTTTCGGCGGTCATCGGGCCCCTTCAACCTGCCCGGCGTCGAGGAAATCGTCGACCTCCACCTCGACGGCATACGCCGGCGGGCCGACCGCGCACGCCGTTGCTCCCCCGGGATGGGGCGCGCGGTGGACGGCGCGGCACGGCCGTTCCACCCGGGACTCGAGTCGCGTTCTCAGAGCCATCGGCATCCAGATTCCGGCAACGTCAGCGGGTGATGATCGCAGACCCACCCGGCGGGTGACAGGGGGCGCATCCAGGAGGCGGGGCGACGGGGCTAGCGGGGACGGTACTGATCGCGTGCCTTCGGCAGCGTGCGCACGATCTCGCGGATGCGCTCGTCGTCGAGCGGGTGGGTGCGCAGGAACCACGGCGCCCCCCCGCCCTGCTGGCGGTTGTACTCGGCGAAGCGGGTCCAGAAGGCGACCGCGTTGACCGGATCGTAGCCGGCGCGCGCCATGTAGAGCAGGCCGATGTAGTCCGCTTCGGCCTCCTGCTTGCGATTATGCGGCAGCGCCACGCCAAGCTGGGCACCGAGGCCGTAGGCATTGACCGCGACACCCTGCCACTGGGTCGTGGCGGTCACCGCGCCGAGCACCTGGCCGCCCAGCTGCAGCGCCAGCGCCTGGCTCATGCGCTCGCCGCCGTGGCGCGCGACAGCATGCGCCACCTCGTGGCCGATCACGGTCGCGAGCCCCGCCTCATCCTTGGTGATCGGCAGGATGCCGGTGAACACGCCCACCTTGCCGCCCGGCAGGCAGAAGGCGTTCGCCTCGGGACTGTCGAAGACCACGAACTCCCAGTTCGCGCCGGGCAGGTTGGCGACCGCGGCGATGCGCTGGCCGACACGCTGGACCATGGCGTTGATGTCGGGATCGCGGCTGATCGGAGTGTCGCTCTTGAGCTGCTCGAACGACGAGAAACCGAGCTCCATCTCCTGCTCGGCGGACATGACGTTGAACTGCGTGCGCCCGGTCTCGGGCACGGTCGTGCAGCCGGCGAACGGCAACGCCAGGCAGACCAGCAGGCCGCATGCCTTGATGTTCATATCGACCGTTCCATGGGCATCCGATGGGGAACGCGGATAGCATACATCGCTGGGCCGCGGATCCACTCCGGTACGGCCCGGGCCGCGTTGGTGCCACGGCACGCCAGGCGCTAGAATGCGCCCCCTGCGCGGTGCCCACCGCAAGACCCCGATGACCGATCCCCGACGCCAATCACCCCTCGACCCGTCGCTTCCGGAGCGGCCCGGGCAACAGCTGACCTGGGGCCACCTGCCGCCGGACGCCGCGGCGCTGGCACTGGTCGAGGCCGCGCGTCGCCATCCCGGTCCGCTGATCGTGATCGCACCCGACACGCCGACGACCGACCGGCTGGCCAGCGCCCTGCAGTTCTTCGCCGGCGACGACGGGCCAAGGGTGCTCGGTCTCCCCGACTGGGAGACCCTGCCGTACGACCTCTTCTCCCCGCACCAGGACATCGTCTCCGCGCGTCTGGCCACGCTCCACCGGTTGCCTGAACTCGAGCGCGGCCTGCTGCTGCTGCCGGTGTCGACGCTGATGCAGCGGCTGCCGCCCGTCGCCTACGTCGGTGGCAACGTGCTGATGCTCGACCAGGGCATGCGCCTCGACGTCGCGGCGCTGCGCGAGCGGCTGGTCGACGCCGGTTACCGCAACGTGGCCCAGGTCATGGAACACGGCGAGTTCGCGGTGCGCGGCGCGCTGCTCGACCTGTTCCCGATGGGCCACGACACGCCGCTGCGCATCGACCTGTTCGACGACGAGATCGAGTCGATCCGCGTGTTCGACCCCGAGTCCCAGCGCAGCGGCGAGGCGATCGACCAGGTGCACCTGCTCCCGGCACGCGAGTTCCCGTTGACCGAAACCGGCATCGCCCACTTCCGCCAGGCGTGGCGGGTGCGCTTCGAGGGCGATCCCGGGCGCTGCCCGGTCTACCGCGACGTCGGCCAGGGACTCGCTCCGGGAGGCGTGGAGTACTACCTGCCGCTGTTCTTCGAGACCACCGCGACGCTGTTCGATTACCTGCCGCAGAACGCGCTCTACGTGCGCCTCGAGGGCAGCGCCGAGGCCGCCGAGGCCTTCTGGGAACAGATCTCGACGCGCCACGCACAGCGGGCGCACGACCTCGAGCGGCCGCTGCTCGCCCCGGCCGAGCTCTACCTTGAGACGCAGGCCCTCAACGCAGCGCTGAATCCGGCGCCGCGTATCGAGGTGGGTGTCGCCGAGACCCCGCTTGTCACCGCGCGCGGTGGCGTCAACTTCGGCGCGGCCCCGCCCCCGCCGGTCGCGGTCCAGGCGCGCGCGCCCGAGCCGGCCGCCGCGCTGCGACGGTTCCTCGACAACTACCAGGGGCGCGTGCTGTTCACCGCCGAGTCGGCCGGCCGGCGCGAGGTGCTGCTGGAACTGCTGCGCGGCTGGGATGTCCAGCCCCAGGCGGTCGAATCGTGGAGCGCTTTCGCCACGGGCCGGCAGCGTGTCGGCCTGGCCATCGCTCCCCTCGAACAGGGGCTCCTGATCGACGACCCGTCTCTGGCGGTGATCCCCGAGGCGCAGCTGCTCGGTGAACGCGCCCCGCAGCAGCGTCGTCGCCGGCGTCGTGGCAGCGATCCCGACCAGGTGGTGCGCAACCTCACCGAGCTGCAGCACGGCGCTCCGGTCATCCACGAAGAGCATGGCATCGGCCGCTACCTCGGGCTGCAGGCACTCAACGTCGACGGCATCGACACCGAGTTCCTGACCCTCGAGTACGCCGACGGCGACCGGCTCTACGTGCCGGTCGGATCGCTGGGCCTGATCTCGCGCTACACCGGCGCCGAGCCGGACAAGGCGCCGCTGCACAAGCTCGGCAGCGGCCAGTGGGAGCGGATCCGCAAGAAGGCGGCGCGGCAGGTACGCGACGTCGCCGCCGAGCTGCTCGACGTCTACGCAAGGCGTGCCGCGCGCGAGGGTCACGCGTTCCGCCTCGACGAGGCCGACTACCGGGCCTTCTGTGCCGGGTTCCCGTTCGAGGAGACGGCCGACCAGGCGAGCGCGATCGACGCGGTGGTCGAGGACATGCGTGCCGGACGCCCGATGGACCGCGTGGTGTGTGGCGACGTCGGCTTCGGCAAGACCGAGGTGGCGATGCGCGCGGCCTTCGTCGCCGTGCAGGGCGGGCGCCAGGTCGCGGTGCTGGTGCCGACCACGCTGCTCGCCGAGCAGCATGAGCAGAATTTCAGGGATCGTTTCGCCGACTGGCCGGTGCGCATCGAGGCGCTGTCGCGGTTCCGCAGCGCGAAGGAGCAGAAGACGATTCTCGCCGACCTTACCGGAGGCAAGGTCGACATCGTCATCGGCACCCACCGTCTGCTGCAGGGCGACGTCGCGTTCGCCAACATCGGCCTGGTGATCATCGACGAGGAGCACCGTTTCGGCGTGCGCCACAAGGAGCGCATCAAGGCGCTGCGCGCAGAGGTCGACATGCTGACGCTGACCGCGACGCCGATCCCACGCACGCTGAACCTGTCGCTCTCCGGGCTGCGCGACCTGTCGCTGATCATGACCCCGCCCAACGAGCGCCTCGCGATCAAGACCTTCGTCAACCGCTGGGATCCCGCGCTGATCGCCGAGGCGATCCAGCGCGAATTGAAACGCGGTGGGCAGGTCTACTTCCTGCACAACCACGTCGAGACGATCGACAAGACCGCGAGCGAGATCGAGAAGATCGTCCCCGGCACCTCGGTGCGCGTCGCCCACGGCCAGATGCCGGAACGCGAACTCGAGCAGGTGATGCTCGACTTCTACCATCGCCGCTTCCAGGTGCTGGTCTGCACGACCATCATCGAGAGCGGCATCGACGTGCCGAGCGCCAACACCATCGTCATCGACCGCGCCGACCGTCTCGGCCTCGCCCAGCTGCACCAGCTGCGCGGTCGCGTGGGCCGCTCGCACCACCGCGCCTACGCCTACCTCGTCGTGCCCGAGCGCAAGGCGATGACCGCCGATGCCATCAAGCGACTCGAGGCGATCGCCTCGCTCGAGGCGCTCGGCGCCGGCTTCCTGCTCGCCACCCACGATCTCGAGATCCGCGGTGCCGGCGAGCTGCTCGGCGAGGATCAGAGCGGGCAGATCGAACAGGTCGGTTTCACGCTCTACATGGAGATGCTCGAGCGCGCCGTGCAGGCGCTGAAGTCGGGAAAGGTCCCGGACCTGGACCGTCCTCTGCAGCACGGTCCCGAGGTCGACCTGCGCGCCCCCGCCCTGCTGCCCGAGGACTACCTGCCCGACGTCAACCTGCGGTTGATCTTCTACAAGCGCATCAGCGCGGCCGAGGATGCCGAGGCGCTGCGCGAACTGCAGGTCGAGATGATCGACCGCTTCGGGCTGCTGCCCGAGGCGACCAAGACGCTGTTCGAACTCGCCGCACTCAAGCAGCGCGCCGCACCGCTCGGCATCCGCCGCATCGAGGCCGGACCCGAGGGCGGACAGCTGCTGTTCGACGCGGAACCCGCGATCGATCCGGCGCGGCTGGTCGAGCTGATCCAGCAGGAGGCGCACACTTACCGCCTTGTCGACGGTCAGCGACTGCGTTTCACGACCCCGATGCCGACGGTCACGGCACGCGTGACGACCGTCGACGCCGTGCTCGAGCGGCTGCGGCCGGCGCAGGCGGCCTGAGTCGGGCTAGAATGCCGTTCATGCCGCGTCCGGTCCCACTGCTGCTCTGCATCGCCCTCGCCTGGCCCACGCTGGCCGGCGCCGCAGAACGCTGGTTCGACATCGAGCTGGTGATCTTCGCCCGTGACGGCTTGCCGCGCGGCAACGAGGTATGGCCCGAGCTGGTGGAGCTGCCCGACACCGACCTCGCCCGCGAGCCGATCGCCCAGGCACCGCTGCGGCTGTCAAACGAGGCCGATCGGCTGCGCCGCCAGCCCGGTTACCGGGTGCTGCTGCACACCGCCTGGCGGCAGCCCACCGGCAGCCGCCAGCGGGCGCCGTGGATACGCCTGACCGACGGTGGCGACGTGAGCCTGGCCCAGGCGCTGGACGGCATGGCGCGCCTGAGCCTGCGACGCTACCTGCACCTCGACCTCGACCTGGTGCTGACCCGCGAGCTCGAGATGCCCGTCACCCGCCCGGAGCCGGTGGCCGGCACCGTCGCGATCCCGCTGGACACGCCCCCCGGACCGGTCCAGGCCGCGCCGACGCCCTCTCCTGCGGTCGGCTACCGGCGCGTCCTGCAGCCGTTCCGCCTGGTCGACAGCCGCCGCATGCGCAGCGACGAGCTGCACTACGTCGACCACCCGACGTTCGGGGTGCTCGCGCTGGCGACGGCCTACCGGCCACCGGTGCCGGAAGAGCCGGCGGTCTCCACGCCCGAGGTGCCGGCCAGCGCGGCAGCTCCCGCGACGGATGCTGCCGCGGCAGCCCCATCCCCGGCTGAAGCGCCAGCCGTCAAGCCCACGAACTGAATCCCGACCTCAGTGGCTGTGGTCGAGGTCGACCTGCACGACCTCGTGCAGCAGCGCCCGCACCCGCTCCATTCCCTGCTGCAGGTTGGCCTCGATGGCGTCCATGCTGATGGTCCCCTCGACCAGCCCGGCGGCGCGATTGGCGACCACGGCACACGCCGCGTAGCAGAGCCCGAGTTCGCGGGCGAGCACCGCCTCGGGCATGCCGGTCATGCCGACCAGGTCGCAGCCGTCGCGTGCCATGCGGCGGATCTCGGCCGCGGTCTCGAGACGCGGCCCCTGGGTCGCGCCGTAGACGCCGTCAGCGACCGGCTCGACCCCGGCCTCGCGTCCGGCCGTGATCAGCGCCTCGCGCAACGTCGCGCAGTAGGGCTCGGTGAAGTCGACGTGGGTGACCGACTGGTCGTTTCCGTCGAAAAAGGTGTGTGCGCGGTCGTAGGTGTAGTCGATCACCTGGTGCGGGACGGCCAGCACCCCGGGCGCCATGTCGTCGCGGATGCCGCCCACCGCGGCCACCGCGAGGATGTTGCGCACGCCGATGTGGTGCAGCGCCCAGAGGTTGGCTCGGTAGTTCACGCGGTGCGGCGGGATGGTGTGGGCGCGACCGTGACGCGGCAGGAACACCACCGCGGTGCCGCACAGCTCGCCGTGGGTCAGCGGACCCGACGGCTCGCCGTAAGGCGTCTGCACCATTTCGCGGCGGGTGATGGTCAGGGTCTCGAGTGACGTCAG
>JAACFL010000087.1 GCA_009937385.1 Gammaproteobacteria bacterium
CCCCACGAGCCGACGTAGTCGATGTAGCGCTTGTCGTCGGCGTCGATCAGGTACGCCCCCTCGGCGCGTTCGACGAAGACCGGGTCGCCGCCCACGCCGCGGAAGGCGCGCACCGGCGAATTGACGCCGCCCGGGATCAGCTCCTGGGCCTCGGTGAACAGGTCGTGGGATCGGCTCATGCTGGCTCCATGCATAGTCGCTTGCGAATGTTCACGCCGCGCCGGCTGCAGCGGCGGGGCGCCCATGATACCCGCCGAGGAGGCCATCGTCTCCGCGACGCCGTGATCGACGCCGGCTTCTCCTTCAGGTGTCTCGTGCGTTGAACAGCGCGGCGTAGGCGGCGGCCTGCGGCCCAGGGTCGGGAGCATTCGTGAGGTCGCTGATCACGGCCAGCAGATCGGCACCTGCGGCGATCGCCTGTGGGGCGTTGGCGAGGGTGATGCCGCCGATGCCGCACACCGGCAAGTCGAGTTCTCGGCCCGCCGCGCCAAGCAGCTCGAGCGGCGCTCGCGTTGCGCTGGGCTTGGTCGATGACGTGAACAGGCTGCCGAAGGCGACGTAGTCGGCACCGGCGGCCGCGGCGGCGCGGGCGCGTTCCGGATCCGCGTAGCAGGAGACGCCGATGATCGCCGTCTCGCCGAGGGCCTCGCGCGCCTGCGCGGGGGGCGGATCGTCACGGCCGAGATGGACGCCGTCGGCACCGGTCGCGACGGCCAGTTCGAAGTCGTCGTTGATCACCAGCGGCACGCCATGGCGGCGACACAGCGCGAGCAGAGCCGTGGCCTCCTCGCGCCGCAGCGCCCGCGGCGTCGCCTTGGCGCGGTACTGCAGCAGCACCGCCCCGCCACGCAGCACGGCCTCGGCCAGCGCCAGCAGCCGCGCCCCCGAGCTGCCGTCGGTCAGCGCGTAGAGGCCGCGCCGCCAGGCGCGTGCACCGCTCACACTCGGCCCCGCTTCGGCGGAGCCCAGAAGAACCGGTCCGGCAGGTGCTGGCCACCGCCCGGCCGGGTGGCGTGACGCAGCGATTCCAGGGTGAACCGCTGGGCCGCGGCCACCGCTTCCGGAATGGCCAGCCCGTGCGCGAGCAGCCCGGCCGCGGCCGCGGCCAGCGTGCAGCCCGAGCCATGGTAGTGGTGGGCGAGTCGCGGGCAGGTGTACCGATCTGCGAAACCCTCGGGTCCGTAGAGCCGGTTCACGACCTCGTTCTCATCCTCGTGGGTCCCGGTGATCAGCACCCATGGGCAGTCGAGCGCCTGGAGTTCCGTGGCGCAGGCGGCCAGGTCGTCGTGTTGCGCAAGTTGGCGCGCCTCGACGCTGTTCGGCGTGACCAGCGTGATGCGGCGCAGCAAGCCACGCATCGCCTCCAGCAGCGATTCGCCGGCCAGCGGGGTGCCGCCTCCGGCCGCGGTGATCGGGTCGAGCACGACGGGCTGCTCCGGGTGGTCGCTGAGCACGGAGGCCACCGCATCGGCGACCCCTGCGCTGCCGAGCAGGCCGATCTTGAAAGCCGCGACCGGCAGGTCGGCGAGCACAGTGCGTGCCTGGGCCTCGACCAATTCCGGGTCGACCGGCTCGACACGCTGGACGTCGCGCGTGTCCTGCACGGTCAGCGCGGTCGTGACCGTGAGCGCGCGGCAGCCGACCCCGGCCAGGGCCTCGATGTCGGCCTGCAGCCCGGCGCCGCCACTCGGGTCGTGTCCCGAGAAGGTCAGCACGACCGGGGACGGGCCGGATTGGGGCGCGCGCGTCATGGCGCGCAGCCTAGCATGTGGGCGCACCGCGACGCCGGTGGGATTTTGTCTACACTCATGAAGGTCTGCAGGTCGTGAAGGAGGGTGTCGTGACCGGTGCCCTGAACGGTCAACCGCTGACTCGAGAGATGGCCGGCCTGGCCCGAGACTTCTGTGATCTCATCGAGAGCGTGGGCGCGCGCCGCGAGCCCGGCTGGCTGCAGGATGTCTTCGGCATGCTGCCGCGCCTGCACGTCGCGGTGGTCTCGCTGACCGATCCCGGCGCCCGGGGGGAGGAGGGGCCCGATCCTGACAACTGGCCCGGGGAAGAGCATGCCCACCTCGAAGCGCTCGAGGACCGCTTCGAACTCTACTCGAGGCTGCGCGGGGAGCTCGGTGAGCACGACGCCTACTGGCTCGAGTTCGACCCGGTCGGCGACGCCCACGCAGACATGAGTGGCAGCCTCGCCGACGACCTCGCCGACATCTACTACGACGTCAAGCAGGGGCTGGAGCTCTACGACGGGGCGACCGACGATGCCATCCACTTCTGGAAGCGCTCCTACCGCCTGCACTGGGGCCAGCACCTGGTCGATGCAGAGCGTCACCTCTTCTCGCTCAAGGCGCGCAATCGTCTCGAGCACTGACCTGGGTGCCGGTCCGGCTATACTGCGGTCGCAATGGCGGGCCATTGACCCCGGTCATGGGGCCATCGGTCATGAAGCGGCACCATCGTCGGAACCCTGCGGCCGTGCGGCGGTCCCAGGAACCAGTCACCACGAACAGAACATGCGACGGAGAGATCCATGAGCGAAGCGACCGCCCAGAGCAGCGCCCCGGCCTACATCACCGAGCTGCGTGACACCGACATCGCCATCACCGACACCGCCCGGGCCGCGCTCGCCGGCCTGCTGCAGGAGGCCCAGCAGGAAGACGGCGTCGAGGCCGTGCGCGTCTACGTCTCGGGCGGCGGCTGCGGTGGCATGACCTACGGCATGACCTTCACCGACCAGGTGACGCCCTTCGACCGGGTCCTGGACCGTGATGGGCTGCGTCTCTACGTCGACGCGGTGGCACTCGGCTACCTGCGCGGCGCCGAGATCGACTACGTCGACCAGGCCATGGGCGCGAGTTTCGTGTTCCGTAACGCCTTCCAGGCGACCGGCGGCAGCGGCTCCTGCTCGGCGTGCGGTTCGGCCGGCGGCGGGTGTGCCTGACGGCGCTCGCGCCGTCACCCCCAACACCCCACGCCTGCTGCTGCTCGCCCCGCCGAGCAGCTACCGAACCGGCCCCTACCTGCGCGCCGCCGAGCGGCTCGGGGTCGAGGCCGTCCTGGCCTCGACCGGCAAGCACCCGCTGGTCAGTGGCTCGGGCGGGCTCAACCTGTCACTGCCCGACCTCGACGACTCCCTGCGCACCATCCTCGATGTAGCCGACAACGGCCCCGGTTTCTCCGCGGTCGTCGCGACCGACGACCTGACCGTCGACCTCGCCGGCCTGGTCGCCCACGAACTCGGTCTGCCCGGCAACGATCCAGGCGCCGCACGCATCAGCCGGCGCAAGGACCTCGCGCGCCAGCGCCTCGCCGAAGCCGGGCTTCCGGTGCCCGGACACCGCGTGGTCGACCTGCGTGAACCGCTCGGACCGCAGGTGGACGGCCTCCCGTTTCCATGCGTCATCAAGCCGCTCGCGCTGTCCGGAAGCCGCGGGGTGATCCGCGCCGATGATCGCGATTCCCTGGAGCGGCTGCGCACCCGAGTCGCGGCGATCACGTCCACCGCGCCGTTTCCGGACGAGCGTGACCATGCGCTGCTCGAGACCTACCTGCCGGGCGCCGAGGTCGCGCTCGAAGGAATGCTCACGGACGGCCAGCTCGAGGTGCTGGCGCTGTTCGACAAGCCCGAGCCGCTGACCGGCCCGTACTTCGAGGAGAGCTACTACGTCACGCCTTCACGCCATCCCGAGGCCGTTCAGGAGCGGGTCGCCGAGCGGGTTTCGCAGGCCTGCGCCGCATACGGTTTGCGCCATGGCCCGGTGCACGCCGAGGCGCGCCTGCATGACGGCGATGCCTGGCTGCTGGAGCTCGCCGCGCGCACCATCGGTGGCGAGTGCGCGCGGCTGCTGAGCTTTGGCGCGGGTGTCGGTCTCGAGGAACTGGTCATCGCCCGGGCGCTGGGGCGGCCGTTGCAGGCGTCGCGCGATGCGGGGGCCGGTGGCGTGCTGATGCTGCCGACGCCCCGTGCCGGGGTCCTGCGCCGCGTCGAGGGGGTGCTGGAGGCGTCACGGGTGCCGGGGATCGAAGCGGTCGAGATCAGCGTCCGCGAAGGCTACGAGCTGGTGCCGCTGCCCGAGGGCGAGAGCTACCTCGGCTTCGTGTTCGCCAGAACCGACAGCCCGCAGGAGGCAGAGGAAGCGCTGCGCGCCGCGCACGCACACCTGCGGGTGGTCACCGCGCCGGTACTGATGAGCGGCGCGGTCGCCGTGGGCGAATCCTGAAGGGAGCTACTTCTTGGCGCGTGGCGCCGCCTGCTGGAAGCCGGACGGCAGCTGGCCGTAATCGCCCTCGCCGAACAGGAAGCCGAGCATGTGCTTCTCGATCAGCTCGATGCTTTGCGGGTCGGCGGTGTTGAGGCCGTTTTCGTTGATGATCATGGTCAGGCGCTGGAGCCACTGGTCCCAGCCCGCCTTCGAGACGTTCTCGTAGATGCGCTGGCCCAGTTCACCCGGGTGCGGCGGCTCGTCGAGCCCCTCGGCCCGGGTCTTGAGAACGTTGCATTCAACCAGTCGCGTCATGCGCTTCCCCTGCGTTGACCGGGCGGGCCCGGTTTAGAACGGTTTGACACTCGCCAGCAGCACGATACCGATAAGAAACAGCACCGGCACCTCGTTGAACCAGCGGTAGTAGACGTGGCTGCGCCGGTTGCGGTCGTCGCGGAACGCCTTCAGGTGCTGGCCGCAGATGAAGTGGTAGACCACCATCACGGCGACCAGTGCCAGCTTCGCGTGCAGCCAACCCATCTGGCCGTAGACCTGCCACGCATAGGCGACCAGCATCCAGATGCCGAAGCCCAGCGTGAGCACCATGCCCGGCGTGGTGATGCCGTAGTAGAGCTTGCGCTCCATCACCTTGAACCGGGCATTGCCCGCCTCGTCTTCGCACTGTGCATGGTAGACGAACAGGCGCGGCAGGTAGAACAGCCCCGCGAACCATGTAACCATGAAAATCAGGTGCCAGGCCTTGATCCAGAGCATCTCGTTCTCCTCGCCGCAGCCGTCACTCGATCTCGAGTTTCTTCAGCCGGTAACGTAGGGTCCGGAAGCTGACCCCGAGCAGTTCCGCGGCGGCGGTGCGGTTCCAGCGGGTCTTCTCCAGTGCCGCGACGATACGCTGACGCTCGATCGCCTCGAGGTACTTCGGCAGGGGCAGGTCGTCGGGAGGCGGAGGTGCGTCGTCAGCCCGCCGGCCGACAGCGGCCGCTGCCGTCTGCGTGGGTGCTGCGGCCGGATCGGAATCGGGCAGGCCCAGGTCGCCCTTGCGGATGGTCTGCGCGTCGCACAGCGCGGCGGCACGCTCGAGGACGTTCTCGAGTTCGCGCACGTTGCCCGGGTAGGCGTAGCCTTTCAGGGCCTCGAGCGCGTCGGCCGCCAGGATCACCGGCGGGGTGATGCCATCTCCGGCGAGGCGCTCGAGGATATGGCCGGCGAGCTGCGGGATGTCGTCCGGGTGCTCGCGCAGGGGCGGGACCGGGAGTTCGATGACGTTGATCCGGTAGAAGAGGTCCTGGCGGAAGGTGCCGTCGGCGACCAGCTTCGCGAGATCCTTGTGGGTGGCGCTAAGGATGCGCGCATCGAAGCGCTGCTCGCGCTCGCTCCCCACCGGGCGCACCGCTTTTTCCTGGATCGCACGCAGCAGCTTGACCTGCAGCAGCAGCGGCAGCTCGCCGACCTCGTCGAGCAGCAGCGTGCCACCGTTGGCAGCCTGGAACAGGCCGGTCTTGTCGCGCACCGCGCCGGTGAAGCTGCCCTTGCGATGGCCGAACAGCTCGCTCTCCATCAGCTCGGCCGGGATGGCGCCGCAGTTGACGGCGATGAACGGCCCCTCGGCGCGCGGTCCGAGGTCGTGGATCATGCGTGCGGCGAGCTCCTTGCCGGTGCCGGATTCGCCACTGATGTAGACGGGAGCCTGGCTGCGCGCGAGCTTGGCGATCAGCGCCCGGGTCCGGTCCATCTGCGCGGAGTCGCCGATCAGCGTCAGGCGTGAGCCGCGCCGGGCATCGCCGTCGGAGAGGCGCAGCGCGGAGCCTGCCAGGTCGCGCAGCGCCTGCAGGTCGATCGGTTTCGAAACGAAGTCGAAGGCGCCGGCCTTGAGGGCCTCGATCGCGGTCTCCATGTTGCCGTGCGCGGTGATCACCGCGGTCGGCAGGTCGGGGTGGTGGCTCTGGATGTGGCGCACCAGGTCGATGCCGTCACCGTCCGGCAGGCGCATGTCGGTCAGGCAGAGGTGGAAGCGGTGCCGTCCGAGCAGGTTGCGCGCCTCGGCCAGGTCGTGGGCGGCCTGGGTGTCGATCTCCATCCGCTCCAGCGTCAGGCCGAGCAGCTCGCAGATGTCGGGTTCGTCGTCGACGATCAGGGCGAGGGGGCGTGTCATGGCGTGGCTTCGGGCGGTGTCGGTTCGGCGAAGCGGATGCGGAAGCAGCTGCCGCCGCTGGCCGGTTGCAGGTAGTCGAGCCGGGCGAAGTTATGCTCGCACAGCGCGCGGGCGATATACAGGCCGAGACCGCTGCCGCGGGAGTCGGTGGTGAAGAACGGCTCGAACGCCTGTTCGGCGGTCGCCTCGTCGAGCCCGGGGCCGTCGTCGCACACCTCGAGGTAGGGCCCACGGATGCCGCTGGTGCGTCCGCCGCTCAGGGTGATGGTCGGCGTTCCGCCTGAGTCCGGCCGGCCGTAGCGCAGCGCGTTGCCACACAGGTTCCAGAGCACCTGGTTCAGCTGCACGGGATCGAAGCTGATCTGTGTATCGCCGGGCTCGATCTCGGTGACGAACCGGTCCGGTTCGATCTTCTCGCCGCGTGAGAACTCGCCGATGAAGTTGCGGACGGTTTTGCCCAGTGGCAGCGTCTCGGGGCGGCTGCCACTGCGCCGCGACAGCTGCAGCACGCTCTCGATGATGCTGTTCACACGCCCGGTGTGCTGGCGGATGATCTCGATCAGGCGCGCGTCGCCGGCATCCAGTGACTCGCTCTCGCCAAGCAGTTGCGCGGCATGGCTGATCGCGCCGAGGGGGTTGCGGATCTCGTGGGCGATGCTGCCGGTCAGGCGGCCGAGGGAGGCCTGCTTCATCTGCACCATCTGGCGCATCACGCTGCTGCTGTCGTCGAGGAAGATCAGCGTGCCGCTCCCGGTCGAGGCGCCTAGCCGGGCGAAGCGCGGCAGGATGTCGCTGTCGACCTCCGCGATGCGCAGCGTCCCACCTCCGGCCGTGGGGTCGCGTCGCCAGGCCTGCAGGCGATCGGCGAGTTCAGGTGAGAGTTCTTCGAGTTCATGCGGCTGGGCATGCTCGGGGAGGCCGAGCAGCGTACGCGCCGAGGTGTTGACCAGGCGGATGTGGCCATCGCCATCGGCCACCACCACGCCCGATTGCAGGCGGCGGATGATGTAGTCGTTGAGCTGGGCCAGGTTGGCCAGGTCAAGGCCGCGCTGGGCGGCGATCGCCTCGCTCTGGCGCAGGTGGCCGGCCAGCCAGCGTGCGGCCAGCGCGGTGGTGAAGAACACCATGCCGTGAATGCCGGCCTGGGTGTAGTGGGTGTCGTCGAACAGCGCGAACCATTGGGCGAAGATCTGCTCGCCGAGGATGCTCAGTGCAGCCAGCGCGGCATAGAGCAGGGCCATCTCGCCGGCCACCAGCACGCCGCCCGCGGCGACCGGAATCGCCAGCAGCATGCCCAGGCCGCTCGGCAAGCCGCTGCTGGCGTGCATCATCAGGGTCAGCGCGACGATGTCGACGAGCAGCATCAGTGCCACCTGGACGCCGAAGTCGGGCTTGCGCCGCGCCACCAGCGCCAGGCCAAGGGCGGCAATGACCAGGTAGCCGATGCTGGACTGGGCGAACAGCTTGGCGTCAAACGAGCCGAGCAGCCGTGGGCCCAGGCCGGAGAAGTGCAGGCCGGCAAACAGGCCGGCCAGCAGCACCCGGTAGCTCGCGTAGAGCAGCAGCGGGTCCCAGGGCCGGCCGTCGACATAGGCCGGGGGCGTGCGCTCGCGATGGGGCGGCAGCAGCCGCTCGAGATCGGCTTCAGCCGTCGTCACGCGCGTGCTCCGGCGAACAGTAATGACGGCCGTCGACGTGCTGCAGCGCGAGCTTCACCGGCAGGTGGACGCCGCAGCGGGCGCACTGCACGGTCGTTACGCGATCGGCGGGGCGTGCCTGGCGCGCCTGTCGCCTGCGCAGGGCATTGCGCACCAGCACCACGGCGATCCAGATCGCCAGCGTCAGCAGCAGCAGGCGCAGCATCATGGTGGGATTGTAAGGCTCCCGGTGGGCGGCTGCACGGTGCTTAAGTGCGCACTCCGCTGTACCTGGGCTGCCCAAAATGGGTATAATGCTCGTTTATGCGCCGATAACATTTATCGACAGGTGGGGAGCCAGTATGAATCTGCACGAATACCAAGCCAAGCAGCTCTTCAGGGAGTACGGGCTGCCCGTATCGGACGGCTACGCCGCGAGCACGGCCCAGGAGGCCGTCGAGGCGGCCTCCAAGATCGGCGGCGAGCGCTGGGTGGTCAAGGCCCAGGTCCACGCCGGCGGCCGCGGCAAGGCCGGTGGCGTCAAGCTGGTCAGCACCAAGCAGGAGATCGAGGATTTCGCCCACCAGTGGCTGGGCAAGAACCTGGTCACCTAC
The DNA here is from genome assembly GCA_009937385.1 of Gammaproteobacteria bacterium. Lineage (GTDB taxonomy): Bacteria > Pseudomonadota > Gammaproteobacteria > QNFN01 > QNFN01 > QNFN01. The sequence continues at coordinate 8,630 of JAACFL010000087.1, forward strand.
CAGACCGATGCCAACGGCCAGCCGGTGAGTCGGATCCTGGTCGAGTCCTGCACCGACATCGACCGTGAGCTGTACCTCGGCGCCGTGGTCGACCGCGGCAGTCGCCGAGTGGTGTTCATGGCCTCGACCGAGGGCGGGGTGGAGATCGAGAAGGTCGCCGCCGAGACCCCGGAGAAGATCCTCAAGGCCGAGATCGACCCGACCGTCGGCGCGCAGCCCTACCAGGCGCGCGAGATGGCGTTCAAGATGGGTCTCAACCCCGGTCAGGTGAAGCAGTTCACCAAGGTCTTTCTCGGCCTGTCGAAGCTGTTTCACGACTTCGACCTGGCGCTGCTGGAGATCAACCCGCTGGTGATCACCGACGCGGGCGACATCCACTGCCTCGACGGCAAGATCAACGTCGACGGCAACGCGCTGTACCGCCAGCCGAAGATCCGCGAGATGCACGACCCGACGCAGGAGGACGCCCGCGAGGCGCACGCCGCGCAGTGGGAGCTGAACTACGTCGCGCTCGACGGCAGCATCGGCTGCATGGTCAACGGTGCCGGCCTGGCGATGGGCACCATGGACATCGTCAAGCTCTACGGCG
>JAACFL010000005.1 GCA_009937385.1 Gammaproteobacteria bacterium
CGGGGGTTCTCGGCGTAGAAGTCGAACCACGCCTCCGCCACGGCACGCAGGGCCTCACGAGACGACCCGTGCCGGTCCGCGGCGTCCTGCGTGCGCGCACGCAGCGCGGTCAGCGAACGCTCGAGCAGCGCGGCGTAGATCGCCTCCTTGCTGTCGAAATGGAAGTAGAGCGCACCCGCGGTGTAACCGGCCTCGCGCGCCAGGGCGCGCATGCTGGCGCCCTCGAGACCATCCTTGGCGAAGACCTCGGCCGCGGCGTCGAGGATCAGCGAGCGCTTCAGGTCGGCGACGGCGGCCTTGCGAGCGGTGCGCGGCATGGAGGCTTCCTGTCCGAGGCGGTGATTCCGATGGTGATCATGCACCCGCGAGGCCATCTGATCAACGCTTGATTGAATTTTTGAACATTGTTAGATTTCAGCCTCGACCGCAACCATCGAGGCCCACGCCATGATCGAGTCACTCGCCGCCTACCGCGACTCCCTGCGCGACTTCAACCCGGTGGTCTACGTCGACGGCCGCCGCATCGACAGCGTCGCCGACGAACCGGCCCTGCAGCCGGGCATCAACGCCATCGGCGTGACCCACGATTTCGCCGCCGATCCGGCGCTGCGTCACCTGATGACCGCGGTCGAGCGCGAGACCGGCAAGCGGGTCAACCGCATGACCCACATCGACCGCACGCCCGAGGACCTGCTGGCCAAGCTCGAGGCGGTGCGGCTGATCTGTCGCGAAGCGGGGTGCGCGCTGCGCTACCTGGTGCACGACGCCTTCAACGGTCTCTACCAGGCGACGCGGCGCATCGACGACGACACCGGCAGCGACTACCACGCCCGCTTCCTCGCGTTCCTGGCCGACTTCCAGACGCAGGACCTGACCTACGCCATCGCCATGACCGACGCCAAGGGCGACCGTTCGCTGCGCCCCCACCTGCAGCCCGATGCCGACGCCTACGTGCACGTCGTCGAGGAGCGCACCGACGGCATCGTGATCTCGGGGGTCAAGGCGATCGTCACCGGCGCACCCTACGTGCACGGCTTCCTGGTGATGCCCTGCCGCTCGATGACGCCCGAGGACCGGCCGTTCGCGGTCGCCTGCGCCGTGCCGATCGACGCCGAGGGCATCACCATCACCGCGCGCCCGGCCGGCAGCCCCGGCAAGGCCGGTGCGCCGTTCTCCAGGCGTTACGGGCAGACCACCGGCGTGGTCCATTTCGACCGCGTGTTCGTGCCACACGAGCGGGTGTTCCTGAACGGCGAGACCGAGCACTCCGGCTACCTGACCCAGGCCTACGCGACCCACCACCGCCACTCCTGCATCGCCGCACGCGCCGGCTTCGGCGACCTGCTGATCGGCGCCGGCGCGCTGATGATCGAGGCCAACGGCCTCGATCCCGACCGCCAGCCCCACCTGCGCGACGACATGGTCGAGCTGATCAAGATCGTCGAGGGGTTCTACGCCACCGGCGTCGCCGCCTCGACCTACGGCCAGCGCGACGGCTCCGGCAACATCATGCCCGAGCCGGTGTTCAGCAACATCGGCAAGCTGCTGCTCGCGACCCAGATCTACGACATGCACCGCCTCGCGCACACCGTCTCGGGCGGCCTGGTGGTCGCCCTGCCCGGCCCCGACGAGGACCACAACCCGGCCACCCAGGGCAGCCTCGAGACCATGCTGCAGGGCAGTCCGCAGGTGCCCGCCGACCACCGCCGGCAGGTCACGCGGCTGGTCGAGGACCTGACCGCGTCGCACCAGGGCGGCTGGTACTCGGTGATCTCGCTGCACGGCGGCGGTTCTCCCGAGGCGATGAAGCGCGAGATCTGGCGCAACTACCCGGTCGGCGAGAAGAAGGAGGTGGTGCGCCAGCTGCTCGAGCGCGACCTGCTCGAGCGCGAGGGTGGCAAGTCGGCCAGCAGCCAGCCGGGACGCTGCTGCGCGACCGGCTGCCGGGTGCCGGAGTTCCTGCTGCAGCCGCCGGCCGCGGACGACGACGCCGCGGCCTGAACTCAGGCGGCGGTGACGTAGCGCAGGATCTCGACCACCTGGTCGGTGTCGGTGGCCCAGGCCATGGCCGCGCCGTCGACCTCCTTGAGCGCGTGGACCAGCGCGGGGTCGTGCAGCGTGACGTAGGGCTTGCCCAGCGCGGCGCAGCAGCCGGCGTCGAACGCCGCGTTCCACTGCTTGTACTTGTCGCCGAAACGCACCACCGCGACGTCGCACTTCTCGATCAGCGTGCGGGTGCGGATGGCGTTGACCTTGGCCGACTTGTGGTCGCGCCAGAACGGCTCGCCCTCGGCGCCGAGCACGTCGCCGGCGGCGTCGCTTGCTGCGTGGTCGGTGACCGCCGAGGTGAAGGTGACGTCGAGTCCCTGCGCGCGGGCGCCCTTCTCGATGGCCTCGCGCCAGTCGGTGTGGATCTCGCCGGAGAGGTAGACCACCAGGCTCATGCGTGGCTCCTTGCATGTCGGGATGGATGGGGTGGCAAGCTTACCGCGTCGCTGTGGGAGAATGGACCCTATAGCCACCAGGGAGATTCGCCGTGCTTTACAGACTCGACGAGCTGCGGGTGCAGCTGCGCGGCGACGGCCATTTCGTCGCCGACACCGCCGCGCTGATCGGCAACGTGATCCTCGAAGCGCACGCCAGCGTCTGGTTCGGCGCGGTACTGCGCGGCGACAACGAGCCGATCACCATCGGCACCGGCAGCAACGTGCAGGACGGCGTGGTGATGCACACCGACCCCGGCTTCCCGCTGACCCTCGGCGCGAACGTCACCGTCGGCCACATGGCGATGCTGCACGGCTGCACGGTCGGCGACAACAGCCTGGTCGGCATCAACGCCGTGGTACTGAACGGCGCCAGGATCGGTCGCAACTGCCTGATCGGCGCCGGCGCGCTGGTGCCCGAGGGGCGCGAGATTCCCGATGGTTCGCTGGTGATCGGCAGCCCGGGCAAGGTCAAGCGTGAGCTGACCGCCGAGGAGATCGCCGGGCTGGCGCGCTCGGCCGAGGGCTACGTCGCCAAGGCGCAGCGCTATGTCGCCGGTTTGCAGGCCGACGCATGAAACCGGGTGGCCGCGCACCGCCACGGGAATGGTGCGAGGCATAATCAACAGCCCTGGACACGGCAAGCGAGGTGATTTCGATGATCCCTGCTGACGAGGCACTGCAACGACTGATCGAAGGCAACCGCCGCTTCGTCGACGGCGAGACCCGCAATGACGCCCAGGCCAACCCGGCGCTGCGCGAGAGCCTCAAGGACGGCCAGGCGCCGTTCGCCGCGGTGCTTGGCTGCGCCGACTCGCGGGTGCCGGTCGAGGCGGTCTTCGACCAGACGCTCGGTGACCTGTTCGTGGTACGCGTCGCAGGGCACGTGCCGACCCCCGCGCCGGTCGGCTCGCTGGAGTTCGCCGCGCACAAGTTCGGCACCCGGTTGATCGTGGTGCTCGGCCACGCCTGCTGCGGTGCCGTCCAGGCGGCGCTGGACCCCACGCCACACGCGCTGTCACCCGAGCTCGACGCCATCGTCTCGGCAATCCGCACCAGCCTCGCCGGGGAAGCCGACAGCGGGGCGAAGGCGCCCGAGGCCCAGCTCGAGCGCGCGGTGCGCACTCATGTGCGCGCCACCGTGGAAGCCCTACGCCACCACCCGGGACTCGCCGGGCTGATCGCCGACGACGGCCTGCGCGTCGTTGGCGCCGAATACGCACTCGACAGCGGCGAGGTCACCTTCCTCGACGAGCGCTGAGCCTGGCGCGAGTGAGCATCACCCTGCACCTGACCCGCGACAGCGTCGCCGCTGGCGACGACCTCGACGCGCCGCATCGGTCGACGCTGCTGGTGCCCGACGACCAGATCACCGAGGCGCTGGTGGCGGCGATCCACGCGTCCGGCTACCTGCCGCGGATCGCTGATGGGGTGGCGACCTGGAGCGTGGTTTCGGACCGGCCGCTGGCGGTGATCGCCCAGCAGTGGCCAGAACCACGCATGGTGAGCGACCTGCCCCACCCGCCGGAACAGCTGCGCCGAGAAGCTGGCGGGTACCGGTTCCACGTCAACTACCACGTGCAGCAGGATCCGGAGACGGTGCTGGAGGTGCTGCGGCGGCTGGAGCCCTTCGCGCGCTAGTCCGGGCCGGGCGAGCCTGCCGCTCAGGACCCGCCCGAAACCCGGCAACGAGATCCCGTAGATCGGTTACACCTTGCCGGGCGATGGGCGGACCGCGCGGCCTCCTCAGCGGAACAGCGCGGCATCCATCGTCTGCAGTTCGTCGGCGATCGCCGGTCGGAAGTCCATCTGGCCGAGCACGTCGCGTTCGAGATCGACCCCGGGGGCGATCTCGACCAGTTCGAGGCCGGAATCGGCAAGGCGCAACACCGCACGCTCGGTGACGAACCAGACCGACTGGCCGCGCTCACGTGCATACGCGCCGCTGAAGGTGAGATGCTCGACGGCGTCGATGAACTTCCTGCCCCGCCCCTCCTGCACGATCTCGAGCCGCCCGTCACCGAGATCGAGCTTCAGCCCGCCCGACGTGAAGGTGCCCATGAAGACCACCTCGCGGGCGTTCTGGCTGATGTTGATGAAGCCACCGGCGCCGGCCATGCGCGTGCCGAAGCGGCTGACGTTGACGTTGCCCTGCGGGTCGGCCTGGGCCATGCCGAGGAACGCCTGGTCGAGTCCACCGCCGTCGTAGAAGTCGAACTGCGACGGCTGCGGCACCACCGCCTCGACACCGGCCGAGGCCCCGAAACTCAACCCGCCGGCCGGCACGCCGCCGATGCCACCGGGCTCGACGGTCAGTGTCACCCGGTCGAGCGTGCCCTCCTCGTGGGCCACCGCGGCGACCCCCTCGGGCATGCCGATGCCGAGGTTGACCACCGCGCCGGGCTTGAGCATTTGCGCGGCGCGGCGCGCGATCACCTTGCGCTCGGTCAGCGGCAGCGTCGGGATGCCACCCTCGGCGTCGCCCGCGCCGCCGACGTAGAGTGGGTTGAACGGTTCGGCGAAGGTCTGGGCGTGGTGCTCCGGAGTCGACACGACGACGTGGTCGACCAGGATGCCGGGAATCTGCACCATCTGCGGGTGCAGGTCGTTCCGCTCGATCACCTCCTCGACCTGCACGATCACCTTGCCGCCGCTGTTGTGCACCGCCTGGGCGATCGCCAGGCCGTCGATCGACAGCGCCTCGCGCTCCATGGTCACGTTGCCGCGTGCATCGGCGCGCGTGCCGCGCAGCAACGCGGCGTGGATCGGGAACGCCTGATAGAAGAGGTACTCGCGGCCGTCGATCTCCATGAGACGGACCAGTTCCTCGCTGGTCCGCTCGTTCAGCCTGCCACCGCCGTGGCGCGGATCGACGAAGGTGTGCAGGCCGACGTGGGTCAGCGTGCCCGGCCGCCCGGCGGCGACGTCGCGGTAGAGGTGACTGATCACACCCTGCGGCAGGTTGTAGGCCTCGATCTTGCCCTCGAGGGCGAGGCGTCCGATCTTCGGCACCAGGCCCCAGTGGCCGCCGATCACGCGCCGCACCATCCCCTCGTGGCCGAAGGTGTTGAGGCCGCGTTCCTTGCCGTCGCCCTGGCCGGCCGCGTAGACCAGCGTCAGGTCGCGCGGTGCGCCCGTTTCCAGGAAGCGTTTCTCCAGCGCCAGGGTCAGCGTCTCGGGAATGCCTGTGCCGACGAAGCCGCCCATCGCGATGGTCGCGCCTCCGGGCACCAGGGCCACCGCCTCGGTGGCCGTAAGCAACTTCGATGCGGGCATGCTCACCTCCGTTCGCGAAGCGCGGTGGCTGGCTCCATGACACGCGGAGTCGGGATTCGGGTCAACAGGTGATCGATACCTGTGGTAACGGCACCTCGGCGCACCGGGCCATCGGGTGTATGGATGCACCGATCAGCAGCATGCCTACCGGGGACGCATCGCAGGTGACTCCCCCAAGGTCAGGTGACCGTGCGCGGTCGGGCCGCGCGGTCGACCAGGTCAAGGATGGAGCGGTAGGGGATGCCGCCATGGCGTGACAGGCCGATCTCGCAGGTGCGGCTGGTCGAGACCCCGGAGGTGGCGCCGTCGAGCCCGGCCGGCAGGTGGGCGAGCGCCGCGGCGTTGAGCTCGGGGAAATCGAAACCGCGGTCGCCGGCGAAGCCGCAGCAACCGACGTGCTCGGGCACCACCACGTTCTCGGCACACATTTCGGCGAGGGCGACCGTGCGCTGCTCCAGGCCGAGCTTGCGCCCGCTGCAGGTGACGTGCACCGCGACGGTCTCCGGCACCGGGCGCAGCTCGACGGCGGGCAGCACGAAACGCTCGACGAACTCGACCGGATCGAACATCGCGACCCGGTCGCCGAACGCCTCCTGCATGTGGAACAGGCACGGGCTGGTGTCGAACAGCACCGGGTCGTGGCCGCCGCGCGTGACGTCGATGAGCGCCTCGAGCAGCTCGCGTCCCTTGCGCCGTGCCTCGTCGAACTGGCCCCTGCTGTGGAACGCCATGCCGCAACAGAGGCCGTCGAGACCTTCGGGCAGCACCACGTCGTAGCCGGCCTTGTCGAGCAGCCTGTAGACCGTCTCGGGCAGCGACGCCGCGCCACGGTCGCCGACCGCCGAACCGAGCGTGCGACTGCCGCAGCTGGGCAGGTAGACGACGCGTGGCCGGCCATCCCCGGGTTCGGGTCGTGGCCAGGGCCACGACGTCGCGCGTGGCATCCAGCGGTCCCACTCCGGCACCCGACCGCCACTCACGCGGCGCAGACCGCGGGTCACCGCACCGAGCGCGGCGTCGCCGGTGACCGCACGGGTGGCCGATGCGGCACGCAGGCCGAGACGCGCCAGTCCGGTCACGCCGGAGAAGTGCTCGCCGAGCCAGCGCGCACGGCCGGCGTGCTGACGACTGGCGCGGTGGCGCAGTGCGCGGGTCAGGTCGCCGGTGTTGATGCCGACCGGGCAGGCCGTGGAACAGAGCCCGTCGGCGGCGCAGGTGTCGATGCCCTGGTACTGGTAGGCATCGCGCAGCACGGCGCGCAGCGGGTCGTCCGGCGCCTCGCGTCCCAGCCGGGCCAGCTCGCGCCACGCGGTGATGCGCTGGCGCGGGGTCAGGGTCAGCTCGCGCGACGGGCAGTGCGGCTCGCAAAAACCGCACTCGATGCACTTGTCGACGATCGGGTCGGCGGCTGGCAGCGGCTTGAGGTTCTCGAGGTGGACGTGCGGGTTGGCGTTGAGGATCACGCCCGGATTGAGCAGCCCTGCCGGGTCGCACAGCGCCTTGATCCGCTGCATCAGCGCGTAGGCGTCGCTGCCCCACTCCATCTCGACGAACGGCGCCATGTTGCGCCCGGTGCCGTGCTCCGCCTTCAGCGAGCCGTCGTATTTACCAACCACCAGTTCGGACAGCTCGTCCATCAGCCCGGCGTAGCGCGCAACCTCGGCGGCATCGCCGAAATCCTGCGTGAAGACGAAGTGCAGGTTGCCCTCGAGCGCGTGACCGAACAGGATCGCCTCGTCGTAGCGGTATTTCGCGAACAGCACCTGCAGGTCGCGCACCGCGGCACTGAGCCGTTCGACCGGAAACGCGACGTCCTCGATGATCACCGTGGTGCCGACCTCGCGCACCGCGCCGACCGCCGGGAACATGCCCTTGCGGATGTTCCACAGGGCCGAGAACTCCTCCGGCCTGGCGGTAAACGCGACCGGCTGCACCGTCGCGAAGCCGGCGAGCACCCCCTCGACCTCGGCCTGGTGGGTGTTGCGCTCGTCGACGTCGGCGCCGCGCACCTCGATCAGAAGCGCGGTGACCTCGGGGTCGAAGCCCTTGAGGTCGACGTGCAGGCCGGGCTGATCCTCCACGGATCGCAGCCCGGCGCGGTCGATCAGCTCGACCGCCGAGACCGGCGTCGGCTTCAGCGCGGTGACCGCGTCGCAGGCGGTCTCGATGTCCGGGAAGAAGACCAGCGCGCTCGCCTTGTGCGGATGCTCGGGCACGGTGCGGTAGGTGATCTCGGCGATGAAGCCGAGCGTCCCCTCGGAACCGATCATCAGGTGCTGCAGGATCTCGAACGGGTCGTCGTAGTCGACCAGTGCGTTGAGGCTGTAGCCGGTGGTGTTCTTGATCTTGAACTTATGACGGATGCGCTCGACCAGCGCCGGGTTGGTACGCACCTCGCTGGCGAGTCCGGCGAGGCCGTCGAGCAGCGCGCCGTGGCTGGTGCGGAAGGCGCCGCGACTCGCCGTGTCGGCGGTGTCGAGCAGCGTGCCGTCGGCGAGCACCACGCGCATCGAAACCAGGGTCTGGTAGCTGTTCTGCGCGGTGCCACAGCACATGCCGCTGGCGTTGTTGGCGGCGATGCCGCCGATCATGCACGCGTTGATCGAGGCCGGGTCGGGACCGATCTTGCGCTGGTATGGCGCGAGGATGCGATTGGCATGGGCACCAATGATCCCTGGCTGCAGGCTGATCGTCTCCGCGCCCTCGCCGAGACGGTGGCCACGCCAGCCGGGACCCAGCTTGACCAGCACCGAGTCGCTGATCGCCTGCCCGGAGAGGCTGGTGCCGGCGGCGCGGAACGTGAACGGGATGCCGCGTGCGTGGCAGGCACGCACCACCGTGGTCAGCTCGGCCTCGTCGTCGACGATCACGACCAGCTGCGGCACCAGCCTGTAGAAGCTCGCGTCGGTGCCGTAGGCGAGGCGCCGCAGCGGGTCGACCACGAGCTTCGCCTCGGGCAGCGTGCGGCGCAGCTCGTCGTAGAGCTTCTCGACGGGAATGGTGCGCTCGGTGATGCTCACGGCCGCCTCAGTCGGTCAACAGCACGACCAGCTGCCGGGGACCGTGCACGCCGTAGACCAGGGTCTGCTCGATGTCGGCGGTCTTCGACGGGCCGGAGATCAGCAGCACGTTGGTGGGCATGCCGGCGGCCAGGTCGTGGCGACGCAGCATCTCGAGCAGGGTGTTGGCGAAATCGGCGCGCGACAGCACGACGAAATGGATCGGCGGGACCAGCGACAGCAGGCGCGGTTCGTCGGGACCGGTCTGCAGGAACAGGCTGCCGGTCTCGACGATGCCCCCGGCCGCGGTGCTCAGCCCGGCGTCGACCTGGAAGAAGAGCTCCTCGCGCCAGTCTTCGATGTCACGGCTGTAGGCGACGGTCTCGACCGACGTGTCGAGCAGTACGCTGCGCGCCGCCTGGCCGACCGGGGTGTCCGCCGCCAGCGCCAGGCGCATGACCTGCTTGGCCACGCACAGCTCGGCGAGCTTCGCCGGCCACGCCTCGCGGGTGGTCTCGTGGACCTCGGTATTGACCGCGCGCATCAGGCCGGTGAAGCGCGCGACCGCCTCGTCTCCGGACCACTGCAGATCCTCGATCACCGTGAAGTCGCGTCCCACCGCGGCGCCGGTCTCGCGGCTGTCGCGCAGCCGACGCAGGATGTTCTCACGTGACCCGCTCATCGGCTGTTGCCCCGCTCTTCCAGCCGCTGGTGCAGCGTCTTCGCCGCCGGCTTCGGAACCTCGCGCACGCTGGCCCAGGTCTTCAGCGGTCCGAGTGCCGGCAGCCCACCCATGGCGGTCGCGGTGCGCGTCGCCAGACGGTAGAGCGCCGGCGAGGCGTGCACCTTCTCCCAGCCCTTCCAGGTCGCCGCCTCGCCGAAACTGCGCTGCGCGCCGCCGCCCTTGACCGGCGACGCGCCGGTGTTGTCGACCGCCTCCTTGCGCAGCCGGACCAGCATCTTGGGAATCGGGATGCGCACCGGGCAGACCTCGCCGCAGGCGCCGCACAGCGACGAGGCCCCGGGCAGCGCGCCGACCTCCTCGCAGCCGAGGATCTGCGGCATCAGGATTTCGCCGATCGGGCCCGGGTAGACGGTGCCGTAGGCGTGGCCACCGATGCGCGCGTAGACCGGGCAGTGGTTCATGCAGGCGCTGCAGCGGATGCACTGCAGGGTCTGGCGCAGCTCGGGGTCGGCATGGATGCGGGTGCGGCCGTTGTCGAGCAGCAGCAGGTGCACCTCCTGCGGGCCGTCACGCTCCCCGTCGCGGCGCGGACCGCTGATCATGTTGACGTAGGTGGTGACGTTCTGCCCGGTCGCCGAGCGCGGCAGCAGGCTCAGCAGTGGGGTGACGTCCTCGAGGTTCTCGACCACCTTCTCGATGCCGGTCACGGCGACGTGCACCGGCGGCGCAGTGGTGGTCAGGCGGCCGTTGCCCTCGTTCTCGATCAGCACCAGGCTGCCGGTCTCGGCGACCGCGAAGTTGACCCCGGAAACACCGACGTCGGCGTCGAAGAACTTGTGGCGCAGGATCTCGCGCGCGACCTTGGTGAGCTCCTCGGCGTCCTCGATGTAACCGACACCCTCGAGCTTCTCGGCGAACAGCTCGGCGATCTGCCGGGTGTTCATGTGGATCGCCGGCATGACGATGTGCGACGGCAGTTGGCCGGCGAGCTGGACGATGTACTCGCCGAGGTCGGCCTCGAGCGCCTCGATGCCGAATTCGCCGAGGTAGTGGTTGAGTTCCATCTCCTCGGAGACCATCGACTTGCCCTTGATCACCGACTTCGCCGAATGGCGACGGCAGATGTCGAGAACGATGCGGTTGGCCTCGTCGACGCTCTCGGCCCAGTGCACGGTGATGCCGTTCTCGGCGCACTTCGCCTCGAGCCGTTCGAGCAGCTCGGGCAGTTGCGCAAGCGCGTTGCGGCGCACCGCCGCGCCGAGGTCGCGCAGCCGCTCGAGCTCGACGGGGTCGGGGAACATGTTGGCCCGCTTGGTCATCAGGCCATCCATCGCGCGCCGGAAGTTGGCGCGGATCTGCGGGTCGTTCAGCGCCTCCTGGATGCGCACGTGGAACTGGCGGGTCGGCTTATCCATCGGTGCGCTCCCACAGCAGGCTGGCGATGTGCTGCACCTTGACCGGGCTGCCGCGGTGGCGCATGTGGCCGCCGATGTTCATCAGGCAACCGCAGTCGCCGCCGACCAGCCGGTCCGGCGCGGCCGCCTCGATGCAGTCGACCTTCTCGGAGACCATCGCCGCCGAGATCGGACCGTGCTTGACCGCGAAGGTGCCGCCGAAGCCGCAGCACTCGGTCTGGCGCGTGAAGCCGACCCGCTCGACGTTGGCGAGCTGGTCGACCAGGGCGTCGGCGTCGCCGGCGACGCCCATCTCGCGGCGCGCATGGCAGGCGGTGTGGATCGCGACCTTCTCGGGCGCTCCGAGATCATTCAGCCGCACGTTGAGCACGCGCACCAGGAACTCGGTCAGCTCGTAGACCCGGCGTGACAACGCCTCGACGTCGGCGAAGTCGGGCTCGCCGCGGAACAGGTCGAGATAGTGGTGTTTCATCATCGACGCGCACGAGCCGCTCGGCACGACCACCGGCGCATCCCCCGGGAACAGCCGCACCTGCTGGCGCGCCACGATGCGTGCCTCGTCGTGGTAGCCGGAGTTGTAGGCCGGCTGTCCGCAGCAGGTCTGGTCCTTGGGGTAGATCACCTTGACCCCTTCCCGCTCGAGCAGGCTGACGGTGTCGACGCCGGCCTCGGGGAAGAACAGGTCGACCAGGCAGGTCCCGAACAGGTAGACCTGCCGCGGCCTCTGACCTGGGTAGGCGTGTTCCGCTTCCATGGCAATTCCCAGCAGATGTGATCTGCCGCAGATTAGCATCGCCACTCACCCCGTCCTACAGTTCTCCAGGACCCGCTGGCTCATGGCTCATGGCAGGCCCGTTGGAGACTGCTACATTGGGTGGGATTCCAACCTTCACCCCGGACGCGCCCGATGCACCTCGGCAGCCTGCTGACCCGCCACGCCCGTTACCGGCCGGACCACACGGCGCTGGTGTGTGCCGGCGAGCGGCTCACGTTCGCCGAGCTCGACCGCCGGGTGAACCGCATCGCCCAGGTGCTGCGCGACGCGGGTCTGGCCAAGGGCGACCGGGTCGCGACGCTGCTGCCGAACGGCGTGGAGCTGCTCGGTCTCTACTGGGCGTGCGCGAAGAGCGGCGTGGTGGTGGTGCCGATGAGCCCGCTGCTGCAGGCGCCGGCGCTGGCCGGCCTGCTGCGCGATGCCGGGGCACGCGGCCTGGTCGCCGCGGCGGTCTACCGCGACAACGTCGACGCGGTGGTCGCCGAGGTCGACGGCCTGGACACGCAGCGTACCTGGCTGGTCGGCGACGACGCCCCGGCGCCCTACCCCGACTTCGCCACCGCCTGCACCGCCGCGAGCGATGCCCCGCCAGCCGACGCCGGGCTCGGTGACGACGACGTCTTCAACATCGTCTACTCGAGCGGCACCACCGGCCAGCCGAAGGGGATCGTTCACACCCACTACGTGCGTGCGATGTACAGCACGCTGTTCGCCCAGGCGTGGCGCATGACACCCGAGAGCGTGGTGCTGCACAGCGGATCGATCGTCTTCAACGGGGCGTTCGTGACCCTGATGCCGACGCTCTTCTGCGGCGCAACCTATATCCTGATGAAGGCGTTCGACGCCGGCGAGATGATCCGGACAGTGCATGCCGAGGGGGTGACCCACGTGATGCTGGTGCCGTCGCAGATCGTCGCGCTGCTCGAGCACCCCGACGCCAGCACCGAGACGCTCGGCTCGCTGCAGATGGTGATGTCGCTCGGCGCACCGCTGCACCTCGAGCACAAGCAGCGCCTCGACGCCCTGCTGCCGGGGCGGTTCCACGAGCTCTACGGCCTGACCGAGGGCTTCGTGACGATCCTCGACCGCGAGGACTACCCGCGCAAGCCGGGCTCGGTCGGCGTGCCACCGCCGTTCTTCGAGATGAGGATCGTCGGCGACGACGGGGCCGAGCTGCCGCCCGGCGAGGTGGGCGAGATCTGCGGCCGCGGCCCGATCCTGATGCCCGGCTACCACGGTCGGCCCGACCTGACCGCCGAGGCGATCCGCGACGGCTGGCTGCACACCGGCGACCTCGGCCATGTCGACGACGACGGCTTCCTCTACCTGGTCGACCGCCAGAAAGACCTGATCATCTCCGGCGGCGTCAACGTCTACCCGCGCGACATCGAGGAGGTGGCCGTGCAGCATCTGGACGTGCGCGAGGCCGCGGTGTTCGGCGCGCCCGACCCCAAGTGGGGCGAGACGCCGGTCGCCGCGGTGGTGCTGCGCGAAGGGGCCACCACCGGGGCGCATGAACTGCGCGACTGGATCAACACCCGGGTCGGCGCGAAGTTCCAGCGCGTCAGCCGTGTCGAGCTGCTCGACGATTTCCCACGCAACGTCGCCGGGAAGACCCTCAAGCGGGAACTGCGCGACCGTTTCGCCACGAGCGGATCATGACCGGCAAGCGCAAGCGCGGCGACGCGATCGACTTCGGCCTGTTGCCTGGCCTGCTCGGCTACCAGGTGCGCCAGGCGCAGATCGCGATCTTCCGCGATTTCACCAGCAGCCTCGCCGAGGACGGCATGACGCCGACGCTGTTCGGCAGCCTGGTGCTGATCGAGGCCAACCCGGGCCTCAAGCAGGCCGACCTGGCGCGGGCGCTGCAACTCGACCGCTCGACCGTGGTCACGGTCATCGACACCCTCGAAAAACGCGGCCTGGTCGCCCGGCAGCGCGCCATCGACGACCGCCGCTCGAACGCCATCTCGCTGACCACGGCAGGCGGCCATCTGCTCGCCCGCCTGAAACCACGCGTCGCCGACCACGAAGCACGCCTGGTCGGCGACCTCGACGCCGATGAGCGGGCGATCCTGGTGAGCATGCTGGCGAGAATCTTCCCCGAGCGACGCTGACCCGGGTGACCGGCCACCCGTCCGCTGGGCATAATTGTTGGAACTCCACCAATTAACTGCTATGCTCCATCCACTCGAGCCGTCCGCCCGGAGAGACGCCATGTCCATCCACGACCGTGTCGACCGCCTGATCGCCCGCCTGCACGACACGCCCCAGTACCCGACCCAGGGCGCGGTGCTGTTCGTCGACCTGGCCGCACGCACCACCCACCGTGCCTGGCTGCCGGTCGAGCTGTTCAAGGCGGTGCTCAGCAACCGCGGCGGCAACATGGCGCTGCTCTACAACCTGCTCGACGAGCGTCTCGATCCCCTCGACCCGGAGCTGCCGCTGATCTTCGGTGCCGGCACGCTGACCAGCAACGTACCCGGTGCGACGCGCGGCAACGTCACCGGCGTCTCGCCCGACAGCCAGGCGATCCTCGACTCGAGCTGCGGCGACTACTTCCCGGCATTCATGCGCCGCCACGGCTACGACCACATCGTGCTCCATGGCCGTGCCGCCGACTGGACCCTGCTCAGGCTCTCCGGCGAGACGGTGGAATTCCTCGACGCGACCGCCTACGCAGGCCTCGACAACATCGACTTCACCACCGCCGTCGAGCGCGATTTCGACTGCGAGGAGCGGCGCAGCATGGCGCTCGCGCGGCTCACCGTGGCCGGCGAGAACGGCGTGCTGTGCAGCGGCATCATGGGCGGTCCGAAGGCGATCTGGGCACGCGGCGGCGGCGGCGCCAAGATGGGCTCGCTGCGCCTCAAGGGCATCCTGATCCAGGGCGAACCGCCGGCCATGGAGTACAGCGACGCCTACAAGAAGACCAACAAGGCGATCGGCAAGAAGATCCTGACCACCAGCGTGATCCGCAACGCGCTGAAGAAGGTCGGCACGCCGTTCCTGTACAAACCGAGCCGCGTGCTCGGCGCGATGGGCACCAAGAACAACCAGGAGACCACCTGGGTCGACAGCCTCGACGCCGACAACATCGACCCCTACCGTCCCGGCATGGACGGCTGCTACAAGTGCCCGGTCCACTGCCGCGCGCGCAACGACCTGACCCCCGAGGGGGAAGGCGGCTTCGGCGCCCACGCGCTGAAGGGGCTCGAGGGCAACGCCAGCTACGACAAGCCGCAGGCCGAGATCGAGCACGACCACGGCAAGACCTACAAGGGCATCCAGGGCGACGGCAAGTTCGACAAGTACGACAAGGGCGACGGGCCCGAGTACGTGACGCTCGGCAAGTTCGGGCCGAACCTCGGCATCACCGAGATCGAGCACGTGCTGCGCTTCAACAACATCCTCAACGACCTCGGCCTCGACTCGGCAAGCACCGGTGGCGCGCTCGGCTGGGCGTTCGAGCTCTACCAGCGCGGCGTGATCACCACCGAGCACACCGGTGGCCTGGAGCTGAAGTGGGGTGACCACGAACTGGTCGAGCAGCTGCTGTTCATGACCGCGCGTCGCGAGGGCTTCGGCAACGTCATCGCCGACTCGGCGCGCGCCGTCGAGAAGGGCCACTACCCGGCCGAGGCGCTCGACTACCGCATGGCCTCGAAGGGGCTGTTCCAGTCCGACCCGCACGACTCGCGCATCCTCAAGGCGTTCGCGCTCGGACTCGCGGTGGCGACCCGCGGCATGGACCACCTGCGCAATCGGGTGACGCTGGAGATCAACGCACGCATCAACGACGACCCCGAGTTCAAGACCGCGCTCTACGGCGGCACCGTCGCCGCCGAACCCGACAGCTACCTCGGCAAGGAGTTCGCGGTGCGCAAGTGCGAGAACAATTTCGCCGCCGGCGACGCGGTCGGCATGTGCCGCTTCAACACCGCGCTGTTCAACTCGCCGAGCCTGCCGGACCCGGGCGACTTCGCCGCCCAGCTCAGCGAGCTGACCGGGGTCGAGTTCACGCCCGAGACGGTCGACGAGGCGGGGCGCAACATCACCGGGCTCGAGCGCATGCTCAACTTCCGCCTGGGACTGCGCGCCAAGGACGACACGCTGCCACGGCGCTGGTTCGAGGAGCCGAACGGCTTCGGGCCGTTCAAGGGCGCGCAGATCGACCGCGCCGAGTTCGAGGCGCTCAAGCAGCGCTTCTACACGCTGACCGGGCTCAACAGCGAGGGCCTGCCGAAGCGCGAATGGCACCGCGAACTCTCGCAGCTGGTCACCGGCTTCGCGGTCGAGGTCGACCTGCCGGCCGAGACCCCGGGTGTACCGGAGCACGCGCTGATCATCGACGAACCGATCGACAACGTCGTCGCGCTGCGCGAGGCCATCGCGCGGCGCCTGCCCGAGGCGGCCGGACAGCTTGCCGACCCGTCGCTGAACGTCGCGGTCAACGACGAGCTGCTGATCGCCGGGGAGAGCGAGGCCCGGGTCGCCAACGGCGACCGGGTCACGCTGATGCCGATGCTCGGCGGCGGCTGACCGGTTGCAGAGCACGCCGCCTGCGCGTGGCCCGAGCCGGATCCGGCACGTGGCAGAATGGCGTGATGAGCACCCGGTTCGTACCCCTGTTACTGGCAGTGCTGCTCAGCGCAGGGCCAACGCTCGCAGAGCACGGCCCGCAGCCACCTTTACCGGTGCATTACCTGAGCATCGAAGACGTCCCGCTCATGGTCGAGGTCGCAGACGACTGGTGGGAAGTCCAACACGGCCTGATGTGGCGAAGCGAATTGCCCGAGGGTCACGGCATGCTGTTCGTCTACCCCGATGAAGAGCAGCGGGTGTTCTGGATGCGCAACACGTCCTTGCCACTTGATGCCGCATTCATCTCCGCCGACGGCCACATCGACGAGGTGGTGCCACTCGTCCCGTACTCAGAAGAGCATGTCAGGTCACAACAGCGCGCGCGCTTCGTGCTCGAGGTTCCGCGCGGCTGGTTCGATCGCCACGGACTGGGTCCCGGCAGCCGGATCAGCGGCCTTCCGGGCGAGTGACCCCACGGTTTGCCGGTTGACAGCCGCCAAAAGGCCGACTAAAAAACTCAGGTATGTTCGAAGCGCCTGAACAGGACGCAGTTGTCCCGTCGCCCTCGGCGACCACGGCCTCCCGGCCCCAGCTGATCGACCGCTTCGGTCGTGTCATCGAATACGTGCGCGTCTCGGTGACCGACCGCTGCGATCTGCGCTGTTTCTACTGCCTGCCCCAGGGCTTTCACGACTTCGAGGAGCCGGAGCACTGGCTCACCTTCGAAGAGATGGAGCGCGTGGTCGGCGCCTTCACGCGGCTCGGCGTCAGCCGCATCCGGCTGACCGGAGGCGAACCGCTGGTGCGACGTGGACTTCCCGACCTGGCCGGGCGTCTCGCCGTGCTGCCAGGACTCGATGACCTGTCTCTGTCGACCAACGCCACCCAGCTCGCCCGCCATGCCCGCGCCCTGCGCGCGGCCGGCATCACGCGCATCAACGTCAGCCTCGATTCGCTCGATGCCGAGCGGTTCCGCGAGATCACCAACGGCAGCCTCCAGAAGGTGCTCGACGGCCTGATGGCGGCCAAGGAGGCCGGCTTCAGCCCGATCAAGATCAACATGGTCGCCATGAAGGGGCTCAACGATGGCGAGATCGACGACATGGTCGAGTTCTGCGCTGAGCACGGCTTCACGCTGCGCCTCATCGAGACCATGCCGATGGGCGATACCGGGCGCAAGGCCACCGACCACTACCTCGACCTGCAGGTGGTACGGAAACGTCTCGAGGAGCGCTTCGACCTGATCCCGGGCGTGATGCCGGGCGGCGGCCCTGCGCGCTACGTGCAGGTGGCCGGCACCGGCCTGACGATCGGCTTCATCACGCCGATCTCCCAGCACTTCTGCGAGAGCTGCAACCGCGTGCGCCTGGCGGTCGACGGCACCCTCTACATGTGCCTCGGGCAGGAGCACACCTTCAGCCTGCGCCCGATGCTGCGCGACGGGGCGAGCGATGGTGACATCGAGCAGGCGATCCGCAGCGCCATCGAGATCAAGCCCGAGCGCCACGAGTTCCGCGAGCAGCCGGCCAAGCTGGTTCGCCTGATGGCGCGCACCGGCGGCTGAGACCGCCATGGGCGAGGTCCTCCCCTTCCGGGCCTCTCGCGCCCGCTTCCACGTCGGCCAGCTGGTGCATCACCGGCTGTTCGACTACCGCGGCGTGATCATCGACGTCGACCCGACGTTCAGCGGCAGCGACGCGTGGTACCAGCAGATGGCACGCAGCCGCCCGCCGAAGGACCGCCCCTGGTACCACGTGCTCGTCCATGGCGCGACACACCAGACCTACGTGGCCGAGCGCAACCTCGAGCCCGATCCGGCACCGACGCCGGTCGTGCACCCGATGGTCGGGCACTTCTTCAGCGATTTCGACGGCCAGGCCTACCGGGTGCGCGGCACCCGCAACTAGCGCGGCTAGCTGCCGGTCGGGATCAGCTCCAGCTCGACCCGTCGGTTGAGCGCACGCCCCGATGCGTTGCCGTTGTCGGCGATCGGCCGGCTCTCGCCGTAGCCGACCGAGGAGAGACGCTGCGGCACCACGCCGCGCATCGCCAGGTAGTCCTTGACGCTCAGCGCGCGGTACTCGGACAGGCGCTGGTTGTAGCTCTCGCGGCCGGTGCTGTCGGTGTGGCCACTGACCCTGAGGTTGGTCTTCTCGAACTTGTTGGCCACCTTGACCACCGAGTCGAGCACCGGCTGGAACTCGGGACGGATGTTGCTCTGGTCGGTGTCGAAGGTGACGTTGCCGGGCATGTTCAGGCGGATGTTGTTGCCCTCTCGGGTGACGCTCACCCCGGTCCCCTCGAGCTCCTGGCGCAGAGCCGCCTCCTGCTGATCCATGTAGTGGCCGATCGCGCCGCCGCCGGCGGCGCCGATGGCCGCGCCGATCAGCGCGCCCTTGCCGTCGTTGGCGATCGCGCCGATCACCGCGCCGGCCGCGGCGCCAATCGCAGCACCCTTGGTCGCGTTGCTGGTCTTCTCCTCGCGGGTGTAGGGATCGATGGTGGTGCAGCCGGCCACCAGCCAGAGGCCGAGCACGGCGGCGATCCACGGGCTCCGTTTCATCACGTCAGACTCCTTGCAGGTTCTCGTTCGCGGACTCACCGGGTGGGGCCGCGGTAGTCCGAATGATACTCCACGCGGGCGGTCCAGCACCGCGACACACTTCACGTTTCGCACCCGGCGAACGCGCGTCGAGGCGTTGCAAATCAGAGTAGTAGACCCTTTCGCTGGGTTGCCGCGAACGACCCCGGTCCAGTACTCTCGAACGTGGATCGCAAGGGCACCAGCGGTGACCCTCGCGGCCACAGACAACGGTCCGCCAGACGGCCTCCAGGCCAGGCAGGACCGCCCGCCGGACCGCTTGGCACGCGCGGGACACGACGGACAGGGACATGGAGGTAACACGACGCCCGGGCGCTCCCCGTGGCGCGCCGTCTCCGGACGGTGCGCGAAGCCTCCTGCACCCCTTCGACCCGAACCTGACCGACCCCCGGCCCCTCTCCATCAGCCTCTTCCCACGGCACGCCTATGCTGCGCCTGTTCGCTAGCCACCACGGCGAGCCGACCTTCGCGCGGGGTGGCATCCACCCCGACGAGCACAAGGAGCTCTCTGCCGACCACGCGATCGAGCCGTTCGTGCCGCGCAGCGTCACCGTGCCGGTCAGCCAGAGCCTCGGCGCCCCGTCGGTGCCGGTGGTCAAGAAGGGTGACCGCGTGGTGCGCGGCCAGCTGATCGCCAGCGACGAGGCGGGTGGCGTGCCGGTCCATGCCCCGGTCAGCGGCATCGTCAAATCGGTCGATCGTGGCATCCACCCGGTGCTGGTGCTCGACATGGCGATCACCATCGAGGCGCGCGAGCAAGAGGACGAACCGACCTTCCAGGAACAGCCCGGCTGGGAGACCCTGCCGCGTGAAGAGCTGCTCGAGCGCATCCGCGTCGCCGGCGTGGTCGGCCTGGGCGGCGCGACCTTCCCGACCTATCGCAAGCTGATGCTGCCGGACGACGCCGAGGTCGACACGCTGATCATCAACGGCTCGGAGTGCGAGCCCTACCTGACCTGCGACTACCGGCTGATGCTCGAGCAGGCCGAGGCGGTGGTGCTCGGCGCCTGGCTGATCGCGAAGATCATCGGCGTGCCGCGCTGCCTGATCGGCATCGAGGACAACAAGGCCGACGCGGGCGCGGCGATGACCGCGGCGATCGAACGCCTGGCCCTCGACCGTAGCGACCACCCGGTGGCGATGGAGGTCGTGGTCACCCAGACCAAGTACCCGCAGGGTTCGGAAAAACAGCTGATCCAGGCGCTGACCGGGCGCCTGGTCCCACAGCGCGGCCTGCCGATGCAGGTCGGCATCGTGGTGCAGAACGTGGCCACCGCGTTCGCCTGCCTCGAGGCGGTGCGCAACCGCAAGCCGGTCATCGAGCGCGTGGTCACCGTCTCCGGGCGCGGCATCCACGAGCCGAAGAACCTGCGCGTGCCGGTCGGCACCATGATCCAGCCGATCATCGAGGCGTGCGGCGGCTTCGACGACGAGGTGGTCAAGGTGCTCGCCGGCGGTCCGATGATGGGCCGCGCGCTGGCCGACCTGAACGCCCCGGTGACCAAGGGCACCAGCGGCCTGCTGTTCCTGACCCGCGCCGAGACCAACCTCGACCGCTACCAGCCGTGCATCGGCTGCGGCGAGTGCCTCGACGTCTGCCCGCTCGGCCTCGAACCAAACAAGGTCTCGCAGTACGTCGAGGTTGGGCGCGCGCTGGAGACTGAGGAATTCGGCCCGCTCGAGTGCTTCGAGTGTGGCTGCTGCTCCTACAGCTGCCCGTCGAACCGGCCGCTGGTGCAGTTCATGCAGGTGGCCAAGGCCGCCTACCGTCACGAGGCGGCGAAGCAGAGGACCCACGCGTGAGCATGCCGGAGCCGCATCTCTACCTCTCGACCGGCCCGCACATCCGCCGCGGGCGCACCACCGCCGACATCATGTGGCTGGTCAACCTGTCTCTCGCCCCGGCGCTGCTCTGGGCGGTGCTGGTGTTCGGCTGGCCGGTGCTCGGGATCACGCTCTCCGCGATCGCCGGCTGCGCGCTCGCCGAACACCTCGCGTGCAAGGTGCGCGGCACCGACAGCACCGTCTACGACGGCTCGGTGGTCTGCACCGGGCTGCTGCTGGCCTACACGCTGCCACCCGGCATCCCGCTGTGGATGCCGTTCGTTGGCGGCGCCCTGGGCGTGTTCTTCGCCAAGACGGTGTTCGGTGGACTCGGCTACAACATCTTCAACGTCGCGCTGGTCGGCCGCGCGATCATGATGGCCACGTTCCCGGTCGAGATGACCACCACCTGGCTGACGCCCGGCTTCGGACAGATCGGTGGCGTCGACGCGCTCTCAGGCGCAACGCCGCTGGTGTCGCTGACCGGTGGCCCTGAAGCGGTCGAGGCGGCCATCGTCGGCCTGCCCGAGGGCATGAGCGAGGGGCTCGCGTTCCTGCTCGGCCTGCGTCCCGGTTCGGTCGGTGAGGTGTCGGTGCTGATGATCGTCGCCGGCGCCGGCTTCCTGCTGTGGCAGAAAATCATCAAGCTGACCATTCCGCTCAGCGTGCTCGGCGGCGCGCTGCTGATGTCACCGTGGTCGCCCGATCCCGTGCTCTACATGCTCTCGGGCGGGCTCTGGCTCGGTGCCTTCTTCATGGCCACCGACTACGTGACCAGCCCGTCGACCCTCAAGGGCCAGATCGTCTTCGGCGTCGGGATCGGCCTGCTGACTGGCATGATTCGCAACTGGGGCGGCTACCCGGAGGGGATCTGCTACGCGATCCTGTTGATGAACACCATGACGCCGGCGCTCGAGGAGTGGTTCCGGCCACCACGCACTGCGCCGAAGGGAACGCCGTCGTGAGCACACCACAGGCCGCCATCAACACCGCGCCGCCGTCGGCGCGCGAGATGGCGCAGATCGCCATCGGCCTGACCGTCGTCTGCCTGATCGCGTCGATCATCCTCGGCGGCTTCTACCTCTGGACCGAACCGGCCAAGGAGCACAACGTCGCTGCGCGCGAGCAGTTGCTGATCCGCCAGCTGCTCGGCCTCTCGGACAGGGCCGAGGTGGGTGAGGTACGCCGCTACCTGCTGTGGCGCGGCACCAACCTCGAGGTCTTCTACCTCGGCGAATCGCGACTCGTGCAGCTCGACGCCATCGGCAACGTCATCGCGACCCGCGATGTCCCGCCGGAAACCGCCGCCGAGGGCGACGTCGACGCCTGGGTCGCCTCGGTCGCCGAACCAGGTGAAGAACAGGAACTGCGCTACGTCGGCCGCTTCTTCACCGGTATCGAGGGTGGCGAGGCCGCGGGTTTCGTCATCGAGGGCAAGTCCATCGGCTTCAAGACCTGGATCCGCTTCTTCCTCGCCGTCGACGCCGAATTCAACCTGCTTGGCATCGAGATCATCGAGCACGAAGAGGATCCCGGTCTGGGCGACCAGATCACCAAACCCTACTTCAAACACCAGTTCACCGGGCGCAGCTTCGACGACATCGCCACCATCGAGGTGACCAAGGACCCGCTGCCCAACGAGTGGCGCGCCGCCCTCGAGGCGCTCGGCGAGACCGAACTCGACGACTGGCTGCAGCAGAACGCCGACAACCTCGCCGTCCATCCCGACATCCACGCCATCACCGGCGCGACCATCTCCAGCGTCGCGGTGGCCGACGGTGTCAAGCGCGCTTTGCGCAACTTCCGCAAGCGCATGGACCTCGTGGAGGATCACCTGTGAGCACCGCCACCACCCGCACCTCGCCGCCGATCGGCACCCTGCTGATGAGGGGGCTGTTCGACGAAAACCCGGTATTCCGCCTGGCGCTGAGCCTCTGCCCGGCGGTCGCGGTCACCACCACTGTCAAGAACGGCGTCATGCTTGGCGTCGCGGTGTTCGTCGTCCAGGTGCTCTCGAGCGTCTCGGCGTCGCTGCTGCGGCCGGTGATCATCCCGAAGATCCGCGTGCCGCTGTTCGTCATCATTATCGCCATCTGGGTCAGCGTCATGGACATGGTGCTGGCCGCGTTCTACCCGGACATCTACGCCGAGGTCGGACTCTACGTGAAGCTGATCGTCGCGTTCGCGATCATCATCTCGCGCATGGAGCTGTTCGCGATGAAGCACCCGCCGATGCCGGCCTTCTGGGACGGCTTCGGCATGGGGCTCGGCTTCCTCGTCGCGATGATCCTGACCGGTGCGCTGCGCGAACTGCTCGGCAGCGGCAGCGTGTTCGGCATCCAGATCGTCGACTTCAACCCGCTGCTGCTGGTGATCCTGCCGGCCGGCGGCTTCTTCACCATCGGCCTGATCATGGCGCTGTTCAACTGGGTGGACGTCAAGCGCGGGATCGCCGTCAAGGACGACTACAAGGGCTGTCATGGCTGACGCAAAGGTCCTCAACAACAACCAGATTCTGGTCGAGGGTCCCCTGCCCACCGATCCCGAGTCGGTGCGCCTGGTGCGTGCCGACGATGCCGACATCCTGCTCGAGGTCACCGCGGTCTCGCCGGGCAGCGAGCCAGGCACCTTCCTGGTGACCACCACCGAGACGCTCCAGACCGCCGACCACTACCTGATGACCCTCGCGGGCAGCGACCTGATGTGGAGCATCGCACCGTCGGCGATGGCGGTGCTGGTGGCCGGGGTGATCGGCTCGGCGCTGATCAACAACATGGTCTTCACCCGCTATCTCGGGCTGTGCGTCTTCTTCGGCGTCAGCCGCAAGAAGGAGACCGCCATCGGCATGGGCGTCACCTTCACCATCGTCGGCCTGCTTTCGGGCATGCTGACCTGGGCGCTGAACGAGTTCGTGATGCGCCCGCTGAGTCTCGACTTCCTGCAGATCATTGCCTTTATCGGTATCGTCGCCTGCCTGGTGCAGGGCACCGACCTGGTGCTAAAGAAGGTCAACAAGGTGCTGCACGGCAAGTTCGGCATCTACCTGATGCTGATCACCACCAACTGCATCATCCTCGCCGTGCCGCTGCTCAACGCCACCAACGAGGCCAACCTGGTCGAGGGCTTCGCGCTGGCGCTCGGCTCCGGGCTCGGCTTCGCGCTGGCGCTGTTCCTGTTCAGCTGCGCGCGCGAGCGGGTCGACATGGCGCCGGTGCCGGTGGTGTTCCGCGGCCTGCCGATCGCGTTCATCGTGGCCGGGCTGTTCGCGCTGGCGTTCCTCGGCTTCTCCGGCCTGTCGTTCCTGTAGGGGCGCGCGATGGAACTGCTGCAAGTCGCCGTCTGGGGCATCGCGGTCTTCACCGTGCTGGGCCTGCTGTTCGGCATCGCGCTGGCGGCGACTGCGCGTCGCTTCCACGTGGCCACCAACCCGGTCATCGACGAGGTCAAGGACAACCTGCCGGCGGCCAACTGCGGCGCCTGTGGCTACGGCGGCTGCGCCGCCTACGCCGAGCACGTGGTCGAGGACGGCGACGTCTCGCCGACGCTGTGCACGCCGGGTGGCCAGGAGATCGCGATCACCATCGGCGAGCTGACCGGAAAGAAGGTCGGCGAGATCAAGGAGGAGGTGGCGATGCTGCGCTGCGCCGGCATCCGCAGCGTGGCGCGCGAGCAGGCGACCTACGTCGGCATCCACACCTGCGCCGCGGCGGCGCTGTCGTTCGGTGGGCCGAAGGCATGCAAGTACGGCTGCCTCGGTCTCGGCGACTGCCAGCGGGCCTGCGCGTTCGACGCCATCCGCATGACCGACGACGGCATCGTCGCCATCGACGAAGCCAAGTGCACCGGTTGCGGGCTATGCGTCGATGCCTGCCCGAAACAGACCCTGGAGATGATGCCGCGCCATCACCGCGTGCTGCTCTCGTGCACCACGCGCGACAAGGGCAAGTCGGTCAAGAACGTCTGCACGGTCGGCTGCATCCAGTGCCAGCTGTGCATCAAGGAGTGCCCGGCCGAGGCGATATCATTCGACGAGAACGGCGTGATCAACGTCGACCACGAGACCTGCACCGCCTACGGCCCCGGCTGCGAACAGGTGTGCGTCGCGGTCTGCCCGACCGACATCATCCACATGCCGGGCATGCTTCCCGACCCGGAAAAAAAGGCCAAGGAGAAGGCCGCCAAGGCGGCCGCGAAAAAGGCCGCCGAGGAGCGGACCGGCACCGACGGCTGAGGATCGTCTGCCGGCTCAGTACTGCCAGTACTGCCGGTAGGGCGCGACCTGGCCCTCGCGGTCGTAGCCGATCACCGCGAACGGGTCCTTGCGCGCGCCCATCTCCATGCCGGGCGGGCCGACCGGCATGCCCGGCACCGCGATCCCGGCGAGGTCGGGCTTCTCGGCGACCAGCCGCTTGATGTCATCGGCCGGCACGTGGCCCTCGACGACGTAGCCGTCGATCACCGCGGTGTGGCAGGAGGCGAGTTCACTTGGCAGGCCCAGCTGCTGCTTGGTCGGGCCGACGTCGTCGCGCAGCACGTCGGTCACTTCGAAGCCGTGGGCACGCAGATGGTCGATCCAGCCCTTGCAGCAGCCGCAGCTTTCGCTGCGGTAGACGGTGATCTCGCGGCTCCCCTCGTGGCCTTGGCGTGGCAGGTCCCACGGACTCGCGGCCAGCAGTGGCGCGGTCAGGAGCAGCAGGGTGAACAGCAGCAGCAGGCGTGGCATCGTGGGATTCTCCGGGCTTCCGTGGCGCTCGATTATACGACCGCCGGGTCGCGGGATGATTCCACGGATCAGTAGCCGCGCGCGAAATCGACCACGTCGGCCAGCGCCTCGCCGGCGCGCCGGCGCCGGTAGTTGGCGACGAAACAGTCGAACACGTCGCCCGGAAGACTCGGCGCCGCGTTGTGAGGGGTCAGGTAGGCGTTGGGCAGCGACCAGAGCGGGCTCGACGCGGGCAGCGGCTCGCTCTCGAACACATCGAGCACCGCGGCGCGCAGGCCGCCGTTGCGCAGGGCATCGACCAGGTCCACCTCGACCACGCTGCGGCCACGCCCGACGTTGATCAGCACCGCGCCCTCCTTCATCGTGGCCAGGGCGTCACGGTCGAACAGGCCGGCGGTCGCTGGCGTGTCCGGCAACACCACGACCAGGTGATCGGGCTCGGCAAGGAACGCGTGAAACTCATCCCCGCTGTAGACCCGGTCGACCGCGGCACACGGCGCCGGCGTACGTCTGTAGCCAACCACGCGCATGCCAAGCGCGGCACCCGCCCGGGCCACCGCCTCGCCGATCGAGCCGAGACCGCAGACCCCCAGGGTCAGGCCCGTGAGCCCGCGGAAGGGCAGCGTCTGCCAGCGGCCCCGCAGCTGCAGTTGGCGTGCCTCGAACAGATCGCGCTCCAAGGCCAGGATCCAGCCGAGCACGTACTCGCGCATCAGTGCGCCGAAGATGCCGCGCAGGCCGGTCAGCGTGTAGTCGCGACGCAGCCCAGGTCGGCAGAGCGCGTCGACCCCGGCATAGGTCGACTGCACCCAGCCCAGGCGCGGCATGGCATCGAGCAGCCCGGCCACCAGCGCAGGCACACCCAGTACGACGTTGCACCCGGCGGCGGTGGTGCGTGCCTGGTCGACCTCGGTGGCGGCATGGATCTCGAGATCGTCGAGCCCGGCGTCCGCCGCGAGTGCAGCGTAGGTCGCCGCGTCGGGCGTGAGGATCAGCAGGCGATCATCGGGCAAGGTGCGGCTCCCGGTTCAGCGCGTCGGCATCAGGAACCAGAGAATCAGGTAGACGATGATGCCGGGGAATCCGGCACTGAACAGTGACACCAGCACGTAGAGCAGGCGTACGCGCCCGGCCGGCCAGCCGAGGTACTCGGCGATCCCCCCGCAGACGCCGGCGATCATCCGGTCGTTGCCGGAACGGGTGAGCTTGCCATGACCCATCGCGGTGCATCCTCGCGCTTCGAAACGGATGGGTGAGAAGTGTGCACGGATCGGCGGAACGCGGCCAGCCGTCGCGTGCGGTGCGCAAAAAAAAACCGCGCGGGGCCAGCGACCCCGCGCGGTCTTATCGCGGCGGCTTACCAGCGTGGCTGGCGACGCGGCGGACGGTTGTTGTCGTCGCGAGGACGGGCCTCGTTGACGCGGACGTTGCGGCCTTCAAGCGGGGTGCCGTCGAGCTGACGGATCGCCTCTTCGGCCTCCTCCTTGGACGGCATCTCGACGAACCCGAAGCCCTTCGACTGGCCGGTTGCGCGATCGATGATGATCTTGGCGGAAGCGACTTCGCCGAAGGCCGCGAAGGCCTCACGCAACTGCTCCTCGGTGAGCTGGTACGACAGGTTGCCGCAGTAGATATTAGTCATTCAGTAGATCCTCAACAGTGCCGTGGTTCAGCAGGAAAATCAGCTCTCAACCAACGGCACGGGAATCGAGGACTGACCGGCGCGAAGCAGCGCCTGCGCAGCGACCGTGCGACGGGATCGCACGGATGTTGTTCGGATTGCGGAAAAGCGGTCGGAAACTCCAGGCGCAAGACATCTGAATTTTTTAGAACTCTGGCACCCTTTCCGCAGTCGGTCAAGGCATTAGCGCAATATTTCATCCACTTGCAGCACCCTCGCCTCAACCGGAGACACCAAGAAGCCGCACCAGCCAGGGCACCAGCAACGCGGTGGCGAAGGCCGACAGCGCCATGCCGAGGCCGGAGAAGGCACCCATCGCCGGGCTGACCTGGAATGCGCGGGCGGTGCCGATGCCATGCGAGGTGACGCCCATGGCGATACCCCGCACGGCGTCGTCGCGCACCCCGCACCAGCTGAGCAGGCGGGTGCCGGTCACCGCCCCGAGGATGCCGGTGGCGACCACCAGCACCGCGGTCAACGACGGCAGGCCGCCGAGCTTTTCGGCAATGCCCATCGCCACCGGCGCGGTGACCGATTTCGGGGCCAGCGAGAGTTGCGTCTCGACGCTGCCGCCGAGCAGCGCCGCGATGGCCACCGCGCTCAGAGCGGCCACCGTGACCCCGACGACCACCGCGACCGCGACCGGCAGCCACAGCCGGCGCAGGCGCCCGAGTTGACGGTAGAGCGGCACCGCCAGCGCGACCGTCGCCGGCCCGAGCAGGAAGTGGACGAACTGCGCGCCCTCGAAGTAGGTGGCATACGGCGTGCCGGTGGCCAGCAGGATCACGATCAGCAGCGCCACCGCCAGCGCCACCGGGTTCAACAGCGGGTTGTCGCCGGCCTTGCGGTAGAGCGTGAACGCCAACAGGTAGGCGAGCAGCGTCACGCTGAGCCAAAGCAGTGGCGAGGCGCTGAGGTAGACCCAGACCTGGCCCAGCTCACCCAGCCGCATCGTCGCCCTCCTCGATATGCATCACGCGCACCATCAGGCGCATCGTGAAGGCCACCGCAAGCAGCGTCAGCAGCGTGCTCGCGACGAGCGCGACCAGGATCGGCAGCCACTCGCCGCCGAGACGCTGACCGTGCACCATGACACCGACACCGGCCGGGACGAACAGCAGCGACAGGTGACCGAGCAGTCCCTCGGCCGGCCCCTCGACCAGTGCCGCA
>JAACFL010000006.1 GCA_009937385.1 Gammaproteobacteria bacterium
CCCAAAGCTCACAAGAATTCAGCCGGTTGCGCGGGAACGCGGGCCGGCTGAAGCCGTTTTGTGGACCCGAAGTCGGGCCTCCAGAGACGCCCCAAGGGGCAAAAGTCTCCAGTTTGGAGAGTCGGTTCGCTTTGCGGGTTTGGGCGGCGAGGCCTCTAGCGATGTTATGGCTGAGGAATAACCCGAAACCGGATCGCAAGACGTTAATGCTTGCGCGAGGTTTGAATTTCACATCCCAGAGCGCATTGCACCGTGGTCATTACTTGGAACTGCTGCACATAAAGCTCGACACATCGCGCGTATCGCCTTCACCGTCATATTGAGCGACTTCAGGATACGCACACACTGGCCTTGATCCGGATGGCTGCATGGTCTCGTCCAGCCAGTACGCAATGACCTGGTCCGGCGCATCACCTGTTTCGACCCACTTGTCGATTTCGTCAAGAAAGTTGATCCATGACGGTCCCGGCCCACCAAAACAATGCTCGACGCCCGGCATCATGAACAGCCGCACGTCTTCCGCGGCCGTCTCATCGAACTCGAGGACGTCTTCGTGGTAAGCGACGAACGCGTTACCTGGTGCAGCCGGGTCAGACCAGCCGGAGTAGACGATCAGCTTGCCGCCACGATTACGGAAAGCCGAGAGATCCGGACTCGTGGCGTTGAGGGTCTGCCCGACACGTCGGGCATCGTTCGCCAGATTGTCGTAGTCGTAGTCGACGTAGCTCCATTCGGGGTCGTTGTAAACGAAGTACTTCATGATTCCGTTTCCGAATCCGTAGAAGAGGCTGGGTGCGAGCGGGGCCGGGAAGTCGCCGGCATTCACCCCACCCTGGAACTCATCCGGGTCGGCCTGGTACTTCAAGCCACCCGTTAACCAGCGTGCCCAGCCGCCAAGCGCCGTACCACCACCGAAGGGAAAGCCGTAAAACAGTGAATTACCCTGGGAGTCCTTGGGGCCTTCGTAGATGACATTTACGGCGGCCAATTGCTCTGCGCTGAGGCACATCGCGGTCTTCTCTGCATCGCAAAGCAGGGTGGCCACGTCGAACTCGCACTCGCGGGGGTCGTTGAGGATGCCATCCGTTATACCGTCCTGCGCGTCACACATTGCAAGATAGGACGACTGGATGAGTTCCTTCTCTTCGGGGCCGACCACCGCTTTTCGCAGATCTTCCGGATCCGGATACATGGCCTTGGTTATCTGCGTGGCAAGTGCCGCAAGCCCCGTCCAGTTATGCGCAGGCGCACCAGCCACGATGCCGTCGAAGTCTTCTGGGTAGCGTTGCGCTTCCATCAAGGCCTGGCTGCCGCCGCGCGAACAGCCGGTGAAGTAGCTCCGAGCGATTTCTGCACCGTAATAGTCCTTGATCAGCGCCTTGGCCGTCACTGCCGTCCGGTGCACAGCCTGGTGCCCGAAGCTGACCAGGCGCTCCAGGTTGTTCAGGGCCCAGCTGGCATCCAGTGGATGCCCCTGGTGCCCCGTATCGGTGCCTACCGTGGCGTAACCGGCCTGCAATGATCCGAACATCAGAGATGTATTCATTACCGAGCCAACGAAGCCGCCGCCACCGCCCATCGCGAACTTGCCGTTCCAGGTCTCGGGCAGTAGCAACTCGAAATGGGTCTCGGTACCAATGACGCCAGCAACCTTGCAATGAAGCACGGGCGCCGATTCTTCCGTAACGGACATAATCCGTACATCCGGAAGAGCGCGCAGTGTTTCAATGCTGCAACTTGGGCCCTTAACAGTTGTTGCGGGTACTGCAGACGACTGATCCAGTTCCGAGCCGCAGGCAATGAGTGTCAACGTGACTAGCGACAATATGTATCCAGGAACAGACGGTTTCTGAAACATTTCAAAGGCCTTATGTGCAAAAGCGGGTACGCGAGCTACTTATGTGTTGGAAGCAGCCATAGGTCAATCATGACTCGTTAAACCATAGATTACCCGGGACAAAGTTATCTGTCCTGAGTGATCTGCGAGCCTGTCTCTGGACTCGGTAAGGCGTTGAATTCCCGGGAGAGGGCATCGCTCGTGACTACGGCCACCGCCAAGCAGTCTGAAGATCGGAGACTCTCTCCGGTTCGCTTAGCAAAGCTCACAAGGATTCAGCCGGTTGCGCGGGAACGCGGGCCGGCTGAAGCCGTTCTGAGGCTGCGAATCAGGGGCCCAGAGACGCCCAATTGGGAAAAAGTCTCCATTTTCGAAAGTCGGTTCGCTTAGCGGGTTTGGGCGGCGAGACCGAAAGCTTCACGGTGGGCCTCTCTATACTCCGTTCATTGAGTCTCTTCACTGAACTGTGTATGCGTTAGACGGAGTTCAGGTAGGTTCGCAGATTGATTCCTTTATTGGCGAGATTCAGCTTGTATCTTGCCGTGCGGCGATGTTTCTCGACCGTGTGCAAAGCAATCTTGAGTAATGCGGCGATCTCTTTGCTGCTCATGCCGTTCTTGACCAGGTTACAGACCTCGATTTCTCGGGGGGTCAGCCTGAGCATGTTGTCCGCAATCTTGCGACCAAATGATGACGTCAGGTTTTCGAGGGCCTGGCGGTGCTGCTCGATATATGCCTCCCTGTTGGCGGAGAGTCGAATCTTCTCGAGAGAAGGCAGGAGTAGCTGCTCGACGTTGGCAGCAATCCGGTCTTCGAGGTCTCTTTTGTCGCTCTCGATATGATCGATAAGTTCATTGAGGGCCGCGTTTTTCTGTTCGAGGTCTTTCGATTTTTTGGCGAGTTCCTTTGTCTTCTGGTCCAATGCACGCGTTGCATCGAATTGTTCCGTGATGTCGAGACTCGCACCCCATACAGCCCTAACCCGACCATCTTCTTCAATCGGGATCAGATTATTGACGATAACGTGGGTGATTCCGTCGATGTCTTTTTCGTGACTGATCAGATTGTTCATGCGAAATCCATTCCTCACGAGGTGAGCCACCTGCTCGACGTTATTTGGGTTCGAATAATCCATGAAGGTCTTGAGCGACTTGTCGATGATGTCCTCAGCTTTTGTGAACCCATAGATGCACGCGCCAGCATCGTTGGCTTCCGTGAAAACAGCGTTTTCGAAGATATCTAGAACCTGCTTTGATATGGGCAGGTCCAGTCTGATCGGTGGTGCGAAATCCAGGCGCCAGATCGCTTCGGTAGCGATCCTCGAATAGGAGGAGAAGCGCTGATCCTTCTCTTTGATCAACGCTGCCTGACGCTTTTCCCGCGCGACTTGCGTGGTGATCTCCCTGCGCAGCCAGATGAGGTGTGCAATCTCTCCTGATTCGTTCAGCACAGGGGACATGCTCAGTTCGTCGTGAAGGCGGGAACCGTCTATTCCGATGCGCTGTAACCTGACCGAGCAGTGAGTTCCCTGGTGGATCGCATCCCTGATCTTCGCCAGAGATTGCTTTTCCGGGTCCCTGCCCATCAGACACTGCCAGCTCTTTCCCAAAGCCTCGCCAGGTGCTTGCTCGCACAGGGCTTCGAAGGCCGTATTTAGGAAGACAATGGGAGTGTCTTCACGTTGATGGTCGGTAATGGCAAACCCCCACGGGGCCGCCATCAGAGCCTGCGCCATGAAACCCGCCGGCGTATCTGCGTTTCTACTCATGCGAGTACTCACAGCATTAGCCTCCAAGGTCAGGGGCCAGTGTCAAGGAATGAGGTGCGAGACTCCACAGACTAAGCATATTACGTGCTCAATATATGCCAATAATTTCACAATACTACTCATCTTAGCCACCGCTATACTGATTTTGGCCCAAACACCTTGTGGATAACTCTGTTAGAGGTGAAGAAGTTGACCGCAACTGTGACGTTGGCTATTGCCACCGCATGTCTGCTGTTCCTGTCTGGTCCGAGTGTGGCAACCGAACAGGCAGAGCAGCGCCGTGAGGCACGGGATACGCGCCAGGACACCCGCCAGGATGCCCGGGAGAGCAAAGCGGATTGCCGGGCAGAAGATCAGCAGAACAACGCCGAGTGTCGCCGGGACAAGCGTGAGGCCAGGCAGGAAGGCCGAGGTAGTGCGCGCGATATCAAGTACTAACGTGCAGGATGGCAGGCAAAGAGGGGTACCAGACATTGTATCGACACAGTAAGGCTGCGATCTGGCTGCTGCTGTATCTCTGGATGGCCTGTTTTTCACTACCCGCGTCGGCCGAGGAGAAGCCCAACATCCTCCTGGTGTTCCTGGACAATTTCGGCTGGGGTGAGCCGGGGTTCAATGGGGGAGGGGTCATACGTGGTGCCGCGACACTGAGCATCGACCGACTGGCCAACGAGGGGCTCCGGCTAACGAACTTCAACGTCGAGGTGCAATGCACGCCGTCACGTTCCGCGATCATGACGGGGCGTTACGCGGTACGCAGCGGGAACGGCACCGTGCCTCTCGGCGAAGGCGTCTACGGCCTGGTGCAATGGGAAGTCACCATGGCGGAGATGCTCGCCGAGGCCGGCTACGCAACCGGCATGTTCGGCAAGTGGCACCTCGGGCGCACCGAAGGACGCTTCCCGACCGATCAGGGATTCGATGAATGGTACGGCGTGCCCAATTCCACCGATGAGTCGGTGTATTCCTCCTTGCCCGACTTTGTCGAGAGCGGTCTTTCTGAGACGTACGTCATGGATGCCACGAAAGGCAGCGTCCCGAAGAAGGTGCGTCCTTACCGTCTTGATTACCGCCCGTTGATCGATCGTGACCTGACCGATCGTGCGATCGGGTTCATGCAGCGGCAGGCCGAGGCCGGAAAGCCATTCTTTGTCTACCTGCCCTACACCGCTACCCACTTCCCGACCATGCCGCATCCCGACTTCGTCGGTAAGTCGGGGAACGGTCCATGGAGTGACCTCCTGCTGCAGATTGACAGCTACGTGGGAGAACTGCTCGACACCCTGGATCAACTGGGCATCGCGCAGAACACCATCGTCATCTTCACGGCCGACAATGGCCCCGAGGCGCTGAGTAGTGGCGAATCGTCCATGACTGTCGAGACCGCGATCCACGGGTCTGCAGGTCCATGGCGCTCGACACTCTTTACCGGTTACGAAGGGGCGCTGCGCGTCCCCTTTGCGATGCGCTGGCCGGGCAAGATCGAGCCCGGCCGGGTCAGCGATGAAATCGTTCACGAGATGGACCTCTTCCCGTCCCTGGCCAGTTTCTCCGGAGGCAAAGTTCCGTCAGACCGCGTTATCGATGGCGTGGAGATGTCCGGGTTCCTTCTGGGACAGACGGACAAGTCGGGCCGGGACGGCTTCATCGTCTACATGGGCAACGATATCTTCGGGGTGAAATGGAAGAACTGGAAGCTCCATTTCAAGGAGCAGACGGGGTGGAACGGCGTGCTGCGCGAGTACACGATGCCCCGTCTCTACAATCTTATGAGCGACCCTCAGGAGCGGGACAATGTGCTGTTCCCTCACACCTGGGTTCCGAAGGCAGCCCTACCACAATTGGTAGAGCACGTCGCATCCCTGAAAAAGTACCCACCCGTCCCGACCGGCGCGACCGATCCCTATCGGCCACCAAATCAATGATCGCCAATTTTCTGGCAAATGCTTCCTGGATGCGCAAAAAAATGATGCTTGCTAGGGCGCTGGCAATTGTCAGTCTCTATGTAGTCGTGGTCTTTTCCCACGGTGGCGCCCACGCCGGGTTCTCGGGGCACAACACCAAGGGTGATTTCGGCCTCCAGTCCGGTACGCAACCGCCACCGGGTTTTCTGATCACCCCAATGTACTACCGGTACAGTGCCGACACGTTGAGAAATCGTAGCGGAGACAAGGTCGGTATCGATCCGCAACGGCGTGGCTCAC
This sequence comes from Gammaproteobacteria bacterium, assembly GCA_009937385.1. Classification (GTDB taxonomy): domain Bacteria; phylum Pseudomonadota; class Gammaproteobacteria; order QNFN01; family QNFN01; genus QNFN01. Next base: position 5,810 of record JAACFL010000006.1, read on the forward strand.
TGGATGTCAATGCGTATGTGCTCGGCTTTATTTGGGTATCCGATGATCTGAAGATTCTTGGCGGAAACTATGGCTTCCAGGCATTTCCGGCTTTCACCGACAACACGCTGGAGGTGCCGCTCCTGGGATTGAACGAGAGCGTCGATACCGACCTTACGGATCTCTACTTCCAACCAATAAATCTCGGTTGGAATACAGACCAGGCGGACTTCGTTGCTGGACTGGGCATTTACGCTCCAGTCGGAAAGTACGAACCGGGTGGCTCCAGCAATACCGGGCTCGGCATGTGGTCCTTCGAGCCTTTCGTCGGGACCACGGTGTATCTCGACGAACAGAAGAGCTGGAGTTTTGCCGCAACCGCATTCTATGAAATGCATTCCGAGAAAGAGGATACGGACATCCGGGTCGGCGACATCCTCACGATCGAGGGCGGCCTCGGCAAGGCCTTCATGGGCGGAGCAGTGAACGTAGGGGCTGCCTATTATGCGCAGTGGAAAATCACCGATGACGACTTGGGGCTTGACGCGCACTTTCCGGGTGGGCGGGGGCTGGCTAAACACCGTGTGTATGGGCTCGGTCCTGAAGTCACGCTACCAATCGCGCCCAAAGGCGATCTCTTCGGATTCATCAACGCGCGTTACTTCTGGGAGTTCGGAGCACGAAGCACCCTGGAAGGGAATACATTCGTCCTCACGGCAATCATTCCCATCCCGTAATCTCCATAATGGTCTGGGGTTTAGCTGCTTCGGTCGTGGATGAAACAGAATCTCATTTTAGGACTTGGAATAAAGGGAGCAAATCATGAATCTGGTGCCAGCTCTGTCAGCAGCCGCAACGTTGCTCACGACGTTAGCGATCGCAACGCCTGGATTTGCATCCCAGGATGCTGGAGCGCCTGACCTCAAGGTCGTCGAGGGGTTGTACCCAGGGCAGACCTACTCCCCCTATGCGCAGCGCTCCTTTCCCAGCCGTGTCTACTGGGGTGAGACACACCTGCATACCGGGCTGTCGCTCGACGCCGGCCTGTTCGGCAACATCCTCGGTCCGGAGGATGCGTACCGCTTCGCGCGTGGTGAAGAGATCACGTCATCGACCGGCCTGCCGGTCAAGCTCGGCCGCCCGCTCGACTGGATGGCGGTGACTGACCACACCGACATGATGGGCCTCGCTACTGACATCCAGCGCGCCGCACCCAACATCGTCGCCGTGCCGAAGGGCAAGGAATGGGCTGAAGGCTTTAGAAAGGGCGGAAGAGCCGCTGGTGAAGCTGCGTTCGACCTGATCACGCACTTTGCACAGATGAAACTCCCCGAACAGATGTTGAAAGACTACGCACCCGGTTCGCGGGTGACGAAAAACGTCTGGGAGCGTATCGTCGACGCGGCCGAAACCTACAACGAACCCGGTCATTTCACCGCCCTCATCGGTTACGAATGGACCTCGGTGCCGAAGGGCTTCAACCTGCATCGCAACGTGATCCTGCGCGACGGCGCGAGCCGCGCCAAGCAGATCGTGCCGTTGACGACCCAGCCACCGTTCGGCACCACCGACCCGCTCGACCTGTACAAGTGGCTCGAGGACTACGAGGAGAAGACCAAGGGCCAGGCCTTCGCGCTCGCGCACAACGGCAACCTGTCGAACGGCTGGATGTTCCCGGTCGACAAGACCTATCACGGCTATGAGGTCGACCAGAACTACGTCGAGCAGCGCGCACGCTGGGAACCGCTCTACGAAATGACGCAAATCAAGGGCGACGGCGAGACCCACCCGTTTCTGTCTCCGAACGACGAGTTTGCCGATTATGAAAACTGGGACCGGGGCAACCTCGATCTTACCGAGCTCAAGAAGAACGAGATGCTGGCTGGCGAATACGCGCGTGAGGCGCTGAAGCGCGGCCTCATGCTCGAAGCGAAGTTTGGCACCAACCCGTACAAATTCGGCATGGTTGGCGCTACCGACAGCCATACCGCGCTCGCCACGGCTGAAGAGGAAAACTTCTTCGGCAAGTCAGTCAGCGTCGAACCGTCGAAGGAGCGCGTCGCGCATCCGTTCATCAAGTCGAAACTCGGCGAGATTTCGGGTGACATGTCTGTGGCTTCCGGTTACCAGGGCGTGTGGGCGACCGAGAACACGCGCGCCGCACTGTTCGACGCGATGGCTCGCAAGGAAACCTACGCCACTACTGGTCCTCGCATCCCGGTGCGCTTCTTCGGGGGTTGGGACTACAGCGATGACGACCTGCGCAGCCGCGCGCCGGCCTTCCGCGGCTATGAAAAGGGTGTGCCCATGGGTGGCAACCTGCCACCTGCGAGCGAGGGCAAGAGCGCGCCGACGTTCATGGTCTATGCCTTGCGTGATCCGGTCGGTGCGAATCTCGATCGCATCCAGATCATCAAGGGCTGGCTCGACAAGGACGGCGAGACCCAGGAGCGTGTCTTCGACGTGGCGGTTTCCGACGGCCGCAAGATCGATGCCGACGGCCGTTGCAGGACGCCGGTCGGCAACACGGTAGATCTCGAAGCAGCCAACTGGACCAACACCATCGGTGCGGCGGAGCTCGCCAGCGTGTGGACTGATCCGGCCTTCGATCCAAAGCTCAAGGCCTTCTACTATGCCCGTGTCATCGAGATCCCGACGCCACGCTGGGTGCTCTACGACAAGGTCCGTTTCGGCGCGGAGGTGCCCAAGGAAGCCAAGCTGATCGGCCAGGAACGCGCCTACACGTCTCCGATCTGGTACACCCCGTCCAAGGGTTGACCATCCAATCGAAGTAGAAACGACGCATCATGAAAAAAGAAAAACCAGGACTTTCCCTTCTGCTCTTCTGTATTACCTCACTGACAGGTTCGGCGTTGGCGCAGGACACCCCGGTCCAGGAAGTGGACCAGCAGATGCTCTCGGAGAAGTACAAGGGCAAATCCTACTCACCATACGCGAAGCGAGATTTCCCGAACGCTCTGTTGTGGGGTGATTCGCATTTGCATACCGGGGTCTCCTTTGACGCCGGCACGGCCGGTGCCACCCTGTTGCCGGAAGATGCCTACCGCTTTGCGAGGGGCGAAGAGGTCGTTTCGTCCTACGGCATACCGGTGAAGCTCTCGCGCCCCCTGGATTGGCTCGTCGTCGCCGACCATACCGACAACATGGGCTTCATCGTCGACCTCATCGCGGGTAAACCTGAGATCCTGGCAACTACCCAGGGGAAAGACTGGCATGACCGACTGAGCAAGGCGAACAAGGAAGAGAAGGCCGAGATTGCCTACGAGATCATCAAGGCCCTGATGGTCACCAAAACTTTTCCGAAGGAGATCTATTACGGTCCGGATACCGAAGGCTATAAATCGACGTGGGAGAGGATCGTCAAGGCGGGCGAGCAGTACAACGATCCGGGCCGCTTCACGGCCCTGATCGGCTACGAGTGGACCTCGACGCTGGACGGCAACAACCTGCACAGAAACGTCCTCTACCGCGACGGCGGGGACAAGGCGTTGCAGGTGATGCCATACACGACCACCCCGCCACTTGGGAGCCCGGACCCGATGGAGCTCTGGAAGTGGATGGCGCAGTACGAAGACAAGACCGGCGGAAAGGTCCTCGCCCTGGCGCACAACGGCAATCTCTCGAACGGTCTGATGTTCCCGATGGATGCCCAGTACACCGGGCGTAAGCTCGACAAGACCTACATTGAACAACGCATCAAGTGGGAGCCTCTCTACGAAGTCACCCAGATCAAGGGTGACGGCGAAGCGCACCCGCTCCTGTCTCCCAATGACGAATTCGCCGACTATGAGACGTGGGATTTCGGCAACATCGTGCCCGGGAACATGGTGATCGCCAAGGAAGACCAGATGCTGGCACGCGAATACGCACGTGAAGCGCTGAAAAATGGATTGGTCCTCGAACAGAAGTTCGGCACCAATCCATATAAGTTCGGCATGGTCGGTGCCACTGACAGCCACACCGGTCTCGCCACCGCCCAGGAGGATAACTTCTTCGGTAAACACTCTGGCTATGAACCCGACCCCAACAGGATGAATCATCTTTTCATGCAGAGCACCAGGAGCAAGATGATGAGCTGGGGCCAGGTTGCCTCAGGCCTGGGGGCGGTTTGGGCGAAGGAGAATACCCGCGAGGCGATCTTCGACGCGATGCAACGCAAGGAGGTCTACGCCACGACGGGCAGTCGTATACGTGTACGGTTTTTCGGCGGCTGGGAATATACCGAAGCCGACCTGCGTAGCCGTGAACCGGCCTTCTCCGGCTATCAAAAAGGGGTGCCTATGGGCAGCGACCTGAAACCGCAGTCCGGCAAGGCCGCTCCAAGCTTCATGGTCTATGCGCTGCGCGACCCGATCGGCGGCAACCTGGATCGCATCCAGATCATCAAGGGCTGGCTCGATGCGAAGGGCGAGACCCATGAACGCGTCTATGACGTCGCGGTTTCCGACGGACGCAAGATTGACGTGGAAGGGCGTTGCACAACGCCGGTCGGCAATACGGTCGATGCCTCAACGGCAAGCTTTGCCAACACCATCGGCGCTTCGGAACTGGCCACGGTCTGGACCGATCCCGATTTCGAGCCTTCGGAAAATGCTTTCTACTATGCGCGGGTGATCGAGATTCCAACACCGCGCTGGACCACCATCGATGCATACCGCTTCGGCGTCCCCATTCCGGAAGGTGCACCCGTGTCAACCCGGGAGCGCGCGTACACCTCACCGATCTGGTACGCGCCCTGAGTCGAAAAAATATTGATCTGACAGGACAGTGTCTTTCGTCATGCCCGAACGTATCCATGCCCTCTGGCGCGAACCGCTGCTGCACTTTCTGCTGATCGGTTTCGCTCTGTTCCTCTACTACGGGATGGCGAACGAGAACGCCGAGACGCCAGAGAAGCGCATCCATATCGATCGCGGCCAGGTACAGCAGCTCGCGTCTAACTTCGAGCGCACCTGGTCGCGTCCGCCGACGGCTGAAGAGCTCGACGCCATCGTGGAGAACCACGTGCGCGAGGAGGTGTTCTACCGGGAGGCGATGGCGATGGGGATCGACCAGAACGACCCGATGGTGCGCAGACGCATGCGCATGAAGCTCGAATTCATGCTCGAGGACCTTTCGGGCCAGGACGCTAGCGACGAAGTGTTGAGCAAGTTTCTCGCTAAGGATCCCGAGCGCTATCGCAACGAGGCACTGGTCGCCTTTCACCAGGTTTACCTCAATCCGGACCTGCGACCGGACTTCGACACGGATGCCAGCCGGCTTCTGTCACGTCTCAATGGTGGCAGTGACCCGGACTCGCTCGGCGACAGGACACTAGTACCCCGTACGTACCACCTTACCCGGCAAAGCGAAGTAGCGCGCGACTTCGGCGAGGAGTTCGCAAGTCAGGTCGTATCGCTGCCGCCAGGGGATTGGCGTGGCCCCATTTTTTCCCCATTCGGGGCACACCTGGTCAGGCTCGATTCGCGTACCGACGCTCGGATGCCTGATCTCGCAGAAATCCGTGACGACGTTCTGCGTGATTACCTCGCTGAGAAACGTGACGAGCAGAAAAACCTCGCCTACCAAAAGCTCCGCGAGGGTTACGAGGTCACGGTCGATCCGCTGAACACCCCGAAGACCGGTATGCTGTCGAGTGCCGTCGCCGGAGAAAGACGTTAATGCTACGCCATCTCCTTTCTCTGGCAGCAGCCTTGCTGACTTGCACCATTCTTATCGGACTGGCGCAGGCACACGAGCTCCAGCCGAGTTCCTTGGAGTTGCGACAACTCACGCCCGAGCGCTTCGAGGTCATCTGGCGCGCACCCGTCTATTACCGAAAACCCCACCCAGCACAGCTGCAGCTACCTGAAAATTGGAAAGCGGTTGGCGAACCTACGATCAGGCAATTGCCCGATGCGGCGTTGCACCGTCACGTGGTGGATGTGCCCGGAAGCACAGTCGACGGTGCGCTGATTCACTTTATCGGGCTCGAGTCGACTATCACCGACGTGTTTGCACGTTTCATCTGGCTGGACGGCAGCGAGACCACGGCCCTTGCACGCCCGAGCCAGCCGTGGCTCGAGATCGTCGCGCAGCGCAGTGCATGGCAGGTCGCATGGGATTACACCGTACTTGGCGTCGACCACATCCTCTCCGGTTTCGATCACCTGACCTTCGTGCTTGCGCTGTTGCTGATCGTCAGTGGTGCACGTCGCCTGCTAATCACGGTCACCTCGTTCACGCTCGCGCACAGCCTTACGCTGGCGGCGGCGACGCTCGGTGTGGTGTGGGTGCCCGGACCACCGGTCGAAGCCGTCATTGCGCTGTCGATCGTCTTCCTTGCGAGCGAGCTGGTGAAGGTGAACCGTGGCCTACCCAGCCTGACCGCGCGCTTCCCCTGGGTCGTCGCTTTCACCTTTGGCCTGTTGCACGGCTTCGGTTTCGCCGGTGCCCTCGCGGAAGTGGGGCTGCCGAAGAACGAGGTGCCGCTTGCACTGTTGATGTTCAACGTGGGCGTCGAACTCGGCCAGCTCTTGTTCATCGCGCTCGTCATGGCAGCCATCCACCTGCTGCAGAGGCTACGTCGCGGATGGCCGCTCTGGCTTAGGCAGGTGCCCGCATACGGAATAGGCGGGATCGCCTCCTTCTGGTTGATCGAACGTGTCGCCGCTTTCTGATCGCATCACCCGAGGCAATGCGTCTCGACGGAGCTTCGGTCCCTGTACTCGACCAATAACAACGCACCAAAAGAATAGTGTTGATTCGAAAAAAATTTACTTAAGTTCTGCGGCTAAGATTCCGCATTCCCATATAACCCCACAACCCCCATGGCACATGCCTATCACCTACTGGAACGGTATATAGATGTCACGATTCCAGGCAATCGGAGATCAATCATGATCAAGCGTATTTCAATTGTGTTCCTGCTTTTCACCGTGGCCACGGTCGGCCAATCTGTTTTCGCGGCCAGCCCCGCTGAGGAGAGGGCCGAGATCGACGCGGCCTCCGCCAAGGTCCTGAACGATCTTTACAAGGTGCAGCCCGGTGCAAAGAAGGCGGTAAATTCCGCCGTCGGCTACGCCGTCTTCAGCAACTTCGGCATGAAGATCTTTTTCGCCGGTGGCGGTTCGGGCAAGGGCTACGCAGTCAGCGGTGGCAAGAAGACCTACATGAAAATGCTCGAGGTGCAGGCCGGGCTCGGGCTCGGCGTCAAGAAATTCGGCTTGGTCTGGGTGTTCAACAGCAAGAGCGCCTACGACCAGTTCGTCAACTCCGGCTGGGAGGTCGGCGGCCAGGCCTCCGCCGCGGCCAAGCACGAGGACGAGGGCGGCTCTTACCAGGGCGCGGTCGCCATCGCCGACGGCGTGTTCCTCTACCAGATCACCGAATCGGGCCTTGCCGCCGAGCTGACGGTCAAGGGCACCAAGTACTACAAGGACGACGATCTCAACTGAGCTTCTCGGTACGAGGTTCAGCGAATCGCTTCACACATTGCCCTGGTGCCGACGACATCAGCTCGCGCAACCTGGTTCAGCCGGCCTGCAGATCCGTGGGCCGGCTGAATTTCAGTACTCATTTTGTGGCAGTACGGCGGATATGAACGATTTGCAGACTACCCGGCGCGGTAGCCCTCATGGCAATCGAAGCCGTACTAGGCTTTGCCCGTATCAGGAAACTCAAACCATGGTTTCTCGAAAGACCAGCACATCGCTAAGGGAAACAGGCGCCATAAGAATCGCCATGAAAAGCCATGCCATTTAAAATTTCATTCACAGAGCGCGGGTCAATGACCTGTTTTACCGATCGCGTCAGCATCCATCAGATCCATGAAGCCAACGGCGTATTGCACGGTAGCGAGAAAGTCGACCAGCACGATTTCGCAATCTTCGATCTGCTGGACGCCGATCTCACTCAAGTAACGCTCACGGAGGTTGAAGAGCCAGCCGCCACCGATTCGGTACTCAGCGATTCACTGCCCTCGATCCGCCTCGCACTCGTCGCCCGGGAAACCCACTCCCTGGCCTTGTGCCGTCACTATCGAAAGATGCTCCATGAGTTCGATTCGCCTTGGGAATGTCGCATCTTCACCAGCATGCCCGAAGCCCTCACGTGGGCTGAGGCCTGAACGCCTCGGCATTATGCTTCGGGTGACTCACGGCATTTGCTCGCCCAGTCACACATGAAAAAATCACAGCAGGTCCTCACACCCTGCAATCCCAGCGCGTGGTCAATACATAGGATGGCCAGAGGGTACTATGGGTTCAGGGCTGCATATTCACTCAAGGTTCGGGCTCGGTGATAGGTTTTTCAATCATCTGACCATGGATTTTCGACGACTAATTGCACCACGCCAGCCTGGTAACCCCGTTCGGATCGTTATCATGTTTGTCATTCTCGCCTGCTGGGCACACCAGGCCCTTGCGCTTGATTTCCTGTTTGGCAGGGCGTTCGAGGACGAGCCGGTCCTTGGCACAGAAGAGTCCGGCGATTCAGACTTCGAGGTCCCGGTCGTCACGTTCGAGCTGCTTGCTGGCGAGCCCCACATTGATGGGCATCTCGACGATCTTTTCTGGCAGCAGACAAACAAATTCAGCATCGAACTCGAGACCTATCCGGTCAGGCTTGGCCGTGCGGCGGTCCCCACCGAGGCCTGGGTTGGGGTGACCCACACCCACGTCTATGTCGCCTTTGATGCCTACGACCCCGACCCCTCGCAATTCCGTTCAGCCCTGAAGGAACGCGACAGCACGCGGGAAGACGACTACGTGTCGGTCGTCATCGATCCCTATGGGCAGGGTGCGAAAAAGCTGGAATTCCGGGTCAATCCACACGGCACCGAATCCGATATCTTCCAAAATCCGATTACCGACCGTTACCTCTACGATTGGGACACTAAATGGGATAGCGCGGCCCGCATCACTGACACCGGTTATCAGGTGGAAATGGCGATCCCGCTTTCGTCCCTCGACTTTCTCGACCTGACTGAAGACCAAGAGCGCCATGGCATCGTCATGCTCAAACGCAGTTACCCGCGTCGGGTTGACCGCTTCATGGCGAATTTCTTCAAGTACCGCCAAGAGACGGCCTCGCCATCAGATAACGTGACAAGGCCGACTGACATCACGCCTTCCGTCGCTTCGGAAGATGGGGATGTAACACCCGAGACTGGCGTCGGTCCACCGATTGCTGAGCCGGCCCTTGCCGAGTCCTCAGACAATCACCTTTTCACCCCGCACGTCATTTATCATTTTGACGAGGAGCGGAATGTAGGCGGGTCATTCGATCAGGTTGACGATCATGACCAGTTTTCCGCCGGTTTCGATCTCACCTACAACATCGATCACAGTCGCTCATTCAATCTGACCGCCAAGCCGAACTACACCGAGGTCGAGGAGGACATCGCACGCGAGAGCATCAACAACCCCTTTATTCCGTTCAAGCCTGAAAAACGCTCCTTCTTCCAGGATGCCGATGAGTATTTCGCTTCGCTGACCAAGGTGGTTTATACCCGCAACATCATCGAACCCGAGTTCGGCGTCTCCTATCTTGGCTCGACGCCAGAGAACTCGCTGGGGGCGTTCTGGGTAAAGGATCTGCAGACCTCTGTGATCATGCCAGACAACTTAGGTAACGAGACGGTTGAGTTGCTGGATCACAGTGAATCGGCCGCGTTTCATCTGCAAGTGCCCCGTGGCAAGCAGACCCTTGGGGTGCATGGAACCTACCGCAAGGGCGACGACTATGACAGCAAGTTACTTGGCGTCGGCGGCTTCTACAATCTGGGCATCGACGACAAGTTGCGGTACCAGTTGATGTATTCGCATACTGAATACCCCGAAAGCTTCGCGGATGACTTGTGCGAGACGGCCGATTGCACGCGCGCCCCGCCGCCCGCCGACTGCGCCATCGGCAACTGCAATGTGAATGCGGCGGTATTACGTGCCGATTACTCCCGCACCCTGAAGGGCCATGGCTTTAGGGTCAACTACAAGCATGATGGACCCAAATCCATCTACTGGGCCAACTACTACGACGTGGCCCCAGATTTTCGTGGCGACCTGGGTTTTCTCCGCCAGGTGGACCTTAGAGCGGTCAACCTGGGCTTCGGCCGAAACTGGTACATCGACGCCATGCAGGAGGACCGTGGCAAGTCGCGATTAAGACTCTACGGCATTGCAACGCATATCCGTTCTCATGACAGCAACGATGAGCTGGATACGAGTTTTGCCGTATTTGGCGAATTTCGCGGTACCCATCAGACCGTGTTCAGGCCGGGATACTGGATGCGTGAACGGGCGGTAAACCGAATAGATCAGTCCTCACTGGCCGTTGGTGACAATGCACCCCTGTTTGATGAAGACTATCTGCAATGGTATTTCGAGACCTCGCCGGTGCCGAATGCCACACTCAGTTTCGATGGTCGTTACGGGGACCTGACCGACTCGGATAACATGCTCCCTGGAACGCTCGTTGAGTTGGAACCGAGCGTGAGAATGGCGCGGGCGAACCTGGAACTGATCTTGTCGGGAGAATTCCGCGATTTTGACGTGGATGGTGGACGCCTCTACCGGGAAGAGTTCCTCACCCTGACGATGTTCTACCGTCAGTCCCACAGGATCACCCACCGCTTGCAGGTGCTTGACGACACCACCAGCCGGGACACGGCCCTGTGGCGGGTGGACGAGCCCGCCAAGGAGAAGGAGCGCTCGCTCCAGTACACTTTGATCTACCGACCGACCAAGGAATGGAAGGTGCTCGCAGGCGTCAAGTTGGCAGACGAGTACGATGAAGTGCAGGCTCGGCGTGGCCTCACTGACCGCGAGGTCTATCTCAAGGTCGCCAAGGAAATCGAATTCGGATTTTAAGCCGCCCGGCAACAGGTAAGCGTGATAGGGCAGAGGTTTCACCCAGTTGAGCGGTTGGGTTCAGAATCTATCTCGATCGTTCTTCCTCCGCCAAGTAGTCAGCGATACGGAGACGATCTCCGGTTCGCATTCCAAAGCTCACAAGAATTCAGCCGGTTGCGCGGGAACGCAGGCCGGCTGTAGCCGTTTTGTGGACCCGAAACCAAGCCTCCAGAGACGCCCAAAGGGGCAAAAGTCTCCAGTTTCGAAAGTCGGTTCGCTCAGCGGGTTTGGGCGGCGAGACCGAAGGCCTCGCGCTGAGAGGGTATGGCCCGCCTGGTTTCTTCGGGCCACTCCTTCTTGGAGAATGGCAGGCCCGGTAAAACCTGCGCGCCGCGCATCGTGGCTAAAGCAGTTGGCGTAACACGAACGGCAGGATGCCGCCGTGCCGGAAGTACGCAAGCTCCTCGTCGGTATCGATCCGGCAGACGGCATCGAACGGCTCCACGGTCCCGTCTGCGCGCTGCATCCGCACCGTGACAACCTGGCGCGAGGCCAACGACGCCACGCCGTCAATATCGAAAGTCTCGCTGCCGTCGATACCGAGGGTGTGTCGGTCGATCGCCTCGGCGAACTGCAACGGCAGCACGCCCATGCCGATCAGGTTCGAGCGGTGGATGCGTTCGAAGCTCTCGGCGATGACCGCGCGCACGCCGAGCAGGCGGGTGCCCTTGGCGGCCCAGTCGCGTGATGAACCGGTCCCGTACTCAGCGCCGGCGACGATTACCAGCGGTTGTCCCACCTCGGCCTGCTCCATCGCCGCGTCGTAGACGCTGACCACTTCGCCATCCGGCTGGATGCGGGTGTAGCCGCCGGTCCGCTCCGGCACCAGCTCGTTCTGCAAGCGGATGTTGGCGAACGTGCCACGCATCATCACCTCGTGGTTGCCACGCCGGCTGCCGAAGGAGTTGAACTCTGCCGGTTCGATGCCGCGCTCGACCAGCCAGCGGCCGGCCGGGCCGTCGGCGGGGATCGACCCGGCCGGCGAGATGTGGTCCGTGGTCACCGAGTCGCCGAGCAGCAGCAGCAGCCGTGCCTCGCGGATATCGTCCTGCGGCTTCGGTTCGCGCTCCATGCCGGCGAAGAAGGGTGGGTTGCGAACGTAGCTGCTGCGATCGTCCCAGGCGAAGCGGCTGCCGTCGGCGGTCTCGATGGCCTGCCATTCGGGCGGGCCGGTGAAGACGTCGGCGTAGCGCTTGCGGAACTGACGTTCGCCGAGCGACGCCTCGACTGTACGCTGCACCTCGGCCGAACTCGGCCAGAGGTCGGCCAGATGGACCGGGTTGCCGTCCGGGTCGTGGCCGAGCGGCTCGCTGGCCAGGTCGATATGCAGCGACCCGGCGAGCGCATAGGCAACCACCAGCGGTGGCGATGCCAGGTAGTTGGCGCGCACCCCGGGGTGGATGCGGCCCTCGAAGTTACGATTCCCCGACAGCACCGCTCCGACCACCAGGTTGCCGGTGGTGATGGCCGCATCGATCTCTGGCGCCAGCGGGCCGGAATTGCCGATGCAGGTGGTGCAGCCGTAGCCGACCAGGTTGAAACCGAGCGCATCGAGATCGTCCTGCAGCCCGGCCTTTTCCAGGTAGTCGGTGACCACCTTAGAACCGGGCGCCAGCGAGGTCTTGACCCACGGCTTGACGCGCAATCCCCGGGCCAGGGCATTGCGCGCCAGCAGCCCGGCGGCCAGCATCACCGACGGGTTGGAGGTGTTGGTGCAGCTGGTGATGGCGGCAACCACGATGCTGCCGTGACCCAGCCGGTAGTCGGTCCCGGCGACGGGGACCTCGGCGTGCAGCCCCGTCCCGGGTTCAGCCTGGCCGTCTTCGGTCGCGCCCGGGTTGCTGTCGAGCTGCTCGGCGAGGGCGCTTTCGAATGCGGCGGCCGCCCCGGCCAGCGACACCCGGTCCTGGGGCCGCTTCGGACCGGCCAGGCTCGGCTCGACGTCGGCCAGATCGAGCTCGAGCACGTCGGTGTAGCGCGCCACGTGCGCCGGATCGTGCCAGAGCCCCTGCGCCTTGGCGTAGCGTTCGACCAGCGCCACCTGCGCGGCTTCGCGCCCAGACAACCGCAGGTAGCGGAGCGTTTCATCGTCGATCGGGAAAATGCCGCAGGTGGCACCGTATTCGGGTGCCATGTTGGCGATGGTCGCCCGGTCCGGCAGCGGCAGATCGACCAGGCCGGCGCCGAAAAACTCGACGAACTTACCGACCACGCCGTGCCGCCTCAGCCGCTCGGTGACGGTCAGCACCAGGTCGGTCGCCGTGGTGCCCTCCGGCAGGCAGCCGACCAGCCGCACGCCGACCACCTCGGGGATGCGCATCGACACCGGCTGCCCAAGCATCGCCGCTTCGGCCTCGATGCCGCCGACGCCCCAGCCGAGTACCCCGAGGCCGTTGATCATGGTGGTGTGGCTGTCGGTGCCGACCAGCGTGTCCGGAAAGGCCACCCGGCTGCCGTCGAGTTCCGCCACCGTGACCACGGACGCCAGGTATTCGAGGTTGACCTGGTGGCAGATGCCGGTCCCCGGCGGCACGACGCGGAAATTGGCGAATGCCTGCTGCCCCCAGCGCAGGAACCCGTACCGTTCGCCATTGCGCTCCATCTCGCGGCGGACGTTGCTCTCGAACGCCGACGGCGAACCGAAACGGTCGACCGTCACCGAGTGGTCGATCACCAGGTCGACCGGGGAGAGCGGATTGATCCGTTGCGGGTCGCCGCCGAGTGCGGCGACGGCATCGCGCATCGCCGCCAGGTCGACGATCGCCGGCACGCCGGTGAAGTCCTGCATCAGTACCCGTGCCGGGGTGAAGGCGACCTCCTCGCTCGATCGGCCGTCTGCGAGCCAGTCGGCGAACGCCTCGATGTGCGCCACGCGCACCTGTTTGCCGTCCTCGTGCCGGAGCAGGTTTTCCAGCAACACCTTTAATGCGTACGGTAGCCGACCGACGCCATCGAGCCGTTCGGCGAGCTGTGGCAGCGAAAAGTAGGCGTACCGGGTGCCGTCGACTTCAAGTTGCGCTCGGGTGTCGTAACTGTTCAGGCTGGGTCGCTGCATCAAATTCGTCAGTAGCCGGGGTACTAATAGTGACACCAAGTCTCGGTCGCTGTTCACTGTCAGCGACTCGCACATGGCGTTCCGCTTCGGATCGGGGGCGTGACGTCGCTCGTTCGAGCATGTGACGTGGGCCTGGAACGGCGCGCCGTCGCTGCGGTCTTCGACGGCCGCCAGTTTGCTGCTTCACACCATCGCTCGCGGCACGGAGAGCTACAATGGGGTTATTCCGGCATTGCGAATTGCATCATTGATCCCGGACCGTTGTTCCAGGAAAACCATGACCGCCACCCGCACCGAACGCGATTCCCTGGGCGAGATTGAAGTTCCCGCCGACGCCCTCTACGGCGCCCAGACCCAGCGTGCGGTCGAGAACTTCCCGATCAGCGGCCGGCGCTTGCCGCGAGCCATGATCGAGTCCCTCGGGTCGATCAAGCGCGCCTTCGCGGTCGCCAACGGCGAACGGGGCCATCTCGGGCCGGCCGTCGCCGCGGCGATCGCCGACGCGGCCGGGGCGGTCGCCGGCGGCGCGCACGACGACCAGTTCCCGGTCGACATCTTCCAGACCGGCTCCGGCACCAGCAGCAACATGAATGCCAACGAGGTGATCGCGACGCTGGCGACACGCGCGCTCGGGCGCCCGGTTCACCCCAACGACGACGTCAACCTCGGGCAGTCGTCGAACGATGTCTTCCCGAGCGCGGTCCACGTCGCCGCCTGCCTGCAGGTCGGCCGCCGGCTGCTGCCTGCACTCGACCGCCTGCAGCAAACCTGCGAGCGGCGTGCCGGTGAGCTCGCTACTGTGGTCAAGACCGGGCGAACGCACCTGATGGATGCGATGCCGTTGACGCTCGGCCAGGAAATTGGCGCCTGGGCGGTGCAACTCGGGCGATCGCGTACGGCGCTGTGCCAGGCGACCGACGAGCTGCGCCTTCTGGCACTGGGTGGCACGGCGGTCGGCACCGGGGTCAACGGCGACCCGCGCGTTGCCGAGCGGGCGGTGGCGTTGCTCAGCGACTGGACCGGCGAGCCGCTGTCGCGCAACCCTAGCCCGTTCCAGGGCATGGCCACCCAGCACGCCGTGCTGGCGGCCAGCAGCGCGCTGCGCGGCCTGGCGAGCAACCTGACGAAAATCGTCACCGACCTGCGCTGGATGGCATCGGGTCCGAACGCCGGCCTCGCCGAGATCGTGCTGCCGCCATTGCAGCCCGGGTCGAGCATCATGCCCGGCAAGGTCAACCCGGTCATCCCCGAGGCGGTGGCCATGGTCTGCGCCGAGGTGATCGGCAATGACGCGGCGATCAGTATTGCCGCCCAGTCGGGCAACTTCCAGCTCAACGTCATGTGGCCGCTGTCGGCATGGAATCTGCTCGCGTCGATCGAACTGCTGGCCGCCGGGTGCGGCGTGCTGGCCGAGCGCACGGTCGACGGCTTCCGGGTCGATGAAGTGCGGCTTGCCGCCGCAGCCGCCCGCAACCCGGTCCTGGTGACCGCGCTGGCACCGCGCATCGGTTACGATCTCGCAGCCCAGATCGCCGTGCGCTCCCAGGATGAAGGCATCGCGGTGCTCGACGTCGCCGTCGACCTGACCGGCATCGAGCGAAGCGAACTCGAGCTGCTGCTCGATCCGTTGCGACTGACCCGGCCCGACATATGGTCGTGATGGATTAGCGCTACGCATCGGCCCGATTCACCCGGATGGATAGCCGGCGGTGGCGAAACCGAGCATGGCGCCTGCTCGGCTCAGTCGCGTGGTTCGCCGGCCTTGAACCGGTCGAGGTCACTTCGGCCGAAACGTACAACGTGGCCGCCCCGCTGATCGATCAGCCAACTGGTCCTGTGCCAGTGGAGTGCCAGCGCAGGTAGACGCCGCCACCAATTAGGAGTGCGCCGAGCAGCACGGCCAAGCCACCGATAACCCAGGTCAGCACTAGCGGCTGCATCAGGATGGCGATCCCGAGCAACAGCATCAGCGAGCCGGGGACCAGTAGCCACAGGCCGAATCGGCCTTTGAATTCCGATCCTTGGAGCATCTCGCGGCACATCGAGGCCATCGGGCATCCGGACACCGTAGAAGTGGCCTCACGCCGCACGTCGACACTGTGATCGAAGCCGGTTGCATCGTCGCGTTCATCGAGTGTGCTCGTTTCGTTCATGATGGCATGCCTCGCTCCTTGGCAGTCAGTGCTCTATCAACCGGCGGCCGATTGCCCACGCAGGCCGTCCAACACCCAGTTGGCGACATTGCGTGCTGTGGCGTCGATCTCCCCTTCCGGGACGGAGTCGATGTCGAAGCGGTCTGTATAGCGCTTGTAGTGCGACAGGGCGTCGAACTGCACCAAGCGGTCTGCCGGGATCATTCGCTCGAGGATCCGCCCATGACATCGCAGGAAGCAGCCGTCTATCAACACCACCTGCGGTGCACCGAGAACCCAGCGGGCCATCGCCGAATCAGGCACGGCGAACAGTTCACCGTGGCAGGCGCGCCGATATGGCGCCTCCTGGGCGACCCGGTTGGCCGCCCGACGGGCGATCTCGCCACGGATGCATGCACCCTCACAGGAGAGGACGGGTACCTTGCCCTCGGTGATGTTCGTCTCACCATATGCCTCGCCGATAGCACAGTGGCCGCTGGTCGGGGTGATATCAAGTGTGTGGTTCGTCTGGTGCATGGGGTTCATCCTCCTTGGTGCTCCCTGGATGCGAGAGCGGCTATCATCGGTGTCGGGTGGCCGTGACGTTTGCCGCGGACACTAGATCGCCGAAGTCCATACCGGTTGTCCCGTCTCTTTTACACGCTGTTTCAGGATCAAACTCGATCCTGATGTCGATGAAGTCGCATGCCTTCAGCAGGCCCACAATCTCCTCGGGAGTGATGGCCCCGCCGATGCAGCCGGCGACCAGGTCCAGGTTCTGTCGAACGGCGTCTGGCAGCGGTGCCCGAGCTACGGTGTCGGTGATGGCCAGGCGACCTCCTGGTTTCAATACCCGTCGGATCTCTCGGAACACGGCTGCCTTGTCAGCGGCGAGGTTGATGACGCAGTTGGAGATGACGACGTCAACGCTGACATCGGCGAGCGGCAGGTGCTCGATCTCGCCGAGCCGAAACTCGACGTTGTCGACCGCGGCATCACGAGCGCAGGCGCGGGCAAGGTCGACCATCTCCGGGGTCATGTCGACACCGATCACTCGGCCGCCAACACCGACGGCACGGGCTGCGAGCAGGCAGTCGCGACCTCCACCACTACCTAGGTCGAGTACGGATTCTCCCGATCGCAATGCCGCGAGCGGTAACGGATTGCCGCATCCAAGCCCAAGGTCGGCGGCGGCCGGGGTGTCATAGGAGGCGCCGTATCTCACGTCTCCGGCTGATCTCCTACCGGGTCCGCAGCCGCCGGCAGGTTCGCAGCATGGTCCAGCGCCACGGGCTATCGCAGCATAGGCCGCGCGGACCGTCTGGTGTCGGGTGGTGTTCTGTCGTTCGGTCATTTTCTCGTCCCGTCGTTTTACTTGCCTGATATCTAAGACGCGGCTGGACGAGAAAGGACGCATGAAAGGGTGATGGGGGAGGGTAGGATCCAAGGCCGCCTGAGAGGTAGAGAGGTCGCCGGGCAAAGTGCACGTGGCTGAGGGACCATAGGTGTCATGGTGTGTAGCTCTCGCCTGGCAACCGGTCAGCTGCAGCGATCGCACCTCGGTCCGCAGCCGTCGTGATTGCTGGTGTAGTCGAGAATACGACCCTGGTGGTCGAACTCGAGGTGACAGCAATCGAGCATCATGGCCTTGACCATGGCGCGGCCGCGCTGGACACGTGATTTGGCACCGGAGATCGAAAGTCCCTCCCTGTCTGCAAACTCCCTTTGGGTCAGTCCCTCGAGCTCGGTCATCTGTAACGCATGGCGATACGGATCCGGCAGTGCCGCGATCATAGGCGCGAGACAGCCTTCGAGCTCGTGGTGAACGTCGTCTACCTCCGTTTCCGGTGCTTCAAGATCGTCGGGGAGGTCAACAGTAGGGCGTTGTTTGCGGTGGTGGTCGATGATCACGTTGCGGGTGATGCGGTAGATCCAGCCCTGTAAGTGTTCCGCCGATTCGAGGGAGTCGATGTGGCGATGGATCCGCAGAAAGACCTCTTGCAGCAGGTCCTCTGCCTCGGTCGTGTCACTGACACGAGCTGCGATAAATCCCAGCAGGCGGGCGTGGTAGTCGTGCCAGATCCGTTCGCTGTCCCCATCCATGAGGCCTCTCCTCGTCAATGCGTCCGAAGATCAAGCTTGGGACGCCTGGCCTGAGTAGACTATAGACGCTAGGGTCCGGGATGGACGCGGGCCGCCTCGTCTACAGTCCAGCTGCTCCACGCGGCGTGGTCTGGTCCGCCAGGGTAACGGTCGAAGCAGTCGACTGAGTAGAAGCTTCTCGTCGCCCACGATGGCCGAGCAGCAGTAGGCAAGGCGTTAACACCAGCGTCAGCAGTGTGGCAAATGCCAGCCCACCTGCGATGGCCGTGGCGAGTTGCGTCCACCACTGGGTTGATGGGCCGCCTACGGTGATCTCGCGTCCGATCAGGTCGACGTTTACCCCAAGCACCATGGGCAGCAGACCGAGAATCGTTGTGATCGTGGTCAACAGTACCGGGCGCAGGCGCAATGCACCGGTGCGCAGCACCGCTTCCCGGACCTCCATACCACGCCCGAGTTGGGTGTTGAAAGTGTCGATCAGGACGATGTTGTTGTTGACGACGATCCCAGCTAGTGCGATGACGCCGATGCCGCACATGACGATACCGAATGGCTGGTCAGTGACGAGCAGCCCAAGTAGCACGCCGACGGTCGAAAAGACCACAGCGCTGAGAATCAGTAGCGCTTGGTAGAAGCTGTTGAACTGCATCACGAGGATGAATGCCATCACGAAGAGCGCGACGGCAAACGCCTTGACAAGGAACTGCTCGGCAGCGCGCTGTTCCTCGTCCTCGCCTTTGAATGCGACGTCGATACGCGGGTCGAGGCCGGCCGTCTCCAGCCAATCACGAATCTCTCGCACCTTGTCGTCGGGCAGCACTCCATCGGGGACGTCGGCCTCGACTGTAAGTACCCGGCGCCCGTCGCTACGGTTGAGCGTACCTACTCGCTGCTTCGCCGACCGGGTGACGAAATTGCTGATCGGCACCGCTCCCTTGTCGGTCGGGATGCGTAGCCGGTCGAGTTGTTCGATGCTGCGCTCATCAAACGGGTAACGGACACGGATCTCGACCTCGTCCTCGGTGTCGTTAGGTCGGTAGTCGCCGAGGCGAATGCCGTTGGTAACCAGTTTGACGACGCTGCCTACGGCAGCGATGTCTGCACCGAAACGGCTCGCCTGGGCCCGATCGACCTTCAACTGCCACTCGATGCCAGGTATCGGCCGGCTGTCGGTGACGTCGACGAAACCACCGATCGAGTCGAGCCCGGCACGCATCTGCATGACAGCATCCGACAGCAGTTCCGGGAAGCGCGAGCTGAACTGCAGCTGGATCGGCTTGCCAACTGGCGGCCCGGACTCCTCCTTGCGCACTTCAATCAGGATGCCGGCGAGGTCGGCGGTACGCTCGCGTACCTCGGCGAGGATCTCGCGCGCCGGCCGGCGTCGCTGCCAGTCGATGAACTCGAGCTGGATCAGGCCAATCACATCTTCGCCGACCTCAGCGCGGAACTGCGTGCCGCTGCGCGTGTAGATCGTTGCGAACTCCCGCATGTCGAGGATACGTGTCTCCACCTCCCTCACCAGACGATCGCGCTCAACGACCGACAGGTCGCCGCGGGCGCGCACGTGGAGCACGGCGTTCTCCGGCTCTACATTAGGGAAGAATTCTACGCCGCGGCCGAACTCACCGAACAGCGCGTAGACGACGGCCAGCAGAGCGACGGCGAGCATCACCACCTTTCCTGGTTGGCGCAGCGCGAGACGCAACAGCGCCAGGTAGCGTCCGGTCGGTCCGTCGATCGCTGCAAGGTCGCCGTGCTCTGCGGCAACCAGCATCTCCGTATGGTGTGTGCTGACCGGCGCGCGCCGACCGAACAGCGTACCGAGTGTCGGGACGAAGATCAGGGCCATGAACAATGATGCGCTGAGCGTCGCAATCAACGTGATCGGCAGGTACTTCATAAACTCGCCGACGATGCCGGGCCAGAACAGTAACGGCATGAATGCCGCGAGCGTTGTCGCGGTCGCGGCGATAATCGGCCACGCCATGCGCTTGCTTGCCGTGGCGTAGGCGTCATGGCGACTCATCCCTTCAGCCATCTTGCGGTCGGCGAGTTCGACGACGACGATCGCGCCGTCGACAAGCATGCCGACCGCCATGATCAGTGAGAAGAGCACGACGATATTGACCGTCAATCCGGCCAGCGACAGCACCAGTATGCCGGCCAGGAATGAGCCGGGTATTGCCATGCCGACTAGCCCTGCGGTGCGCAAGCCGAGAATCGCGACGATTACGACCATCACCAGCAGCACCGCGGTGATGACGTTGTTCTGCAGGTCATAGAGCATGTCGCGGATGTCGACAGACTTGTCCTGCGAGAAGCCGACGCGGATACCGGGTGGCCAGCCGATCTGCTCTTCGGCAACCAGGGCACGTACCTCGGCGAGCGTCTCGATGATGTTAGTGCCGATCCGCTTCGACACTTCGAGCGCCACGGCGGGCTGACCATCGACGCGGGCGAAGCCGGTCGGGTCCTTGAACGTGCGGTGTGCAGTCGCGACGTCGCGGAACGCGACGGTGGTGTCGCCCTTCACCATCACCGGCAGGTTGAGGATGTCCTCGACGCTCTCGAAGAGTCCTGGAACCTTCACCGAGAAGCGACCTTGGCCGGTGTCCAGTGCACCGGCCGCGACCAGCTCGTTGTTACGCGCGATGAAACCGATCAGCGACTCCTGCGACTGGTTGAAACCTTCTGCGCGGACCGGATCAACGAGGACTTCGACGAGGTCCTCGCGGTCGCCGGCGATATCCACCTCGAGGATCCCAGGTAACGCCTCGAGCTTGTCACGCAGGTCGCGAGCCGTCGCAACCAGCAGCCGTTCAGGCACCGGACCGTAGAGGGTTACAACGAGCACCGGAAAGAGCGCGATGTTGACCTCGTTGACGGTCGGTTCGTCACTCTCATCCGGCAGTTCGGTTTTCGCAATATCGACCTTCTCGCGGACATCATTGAGTGCCTCGTCGCTGTCGAACCCGGCCTCGAACTCGATGATGATTGACGCACTGCCCTCGATCGCCGTAGCGCGCAGCTCCTTGACACCCTCGATCGAGCGCAACTCTTTTTCCATCGGCCGCACCAGCAGCCGTTCGGCGTCCTCTGCCGAGATCCCTTCGTGGTGGATCGAGACGTAAATAATCGGGATTGCGATATCCGGGTCCGACTCTTTGGGTATCGTCGCGTAGGCAAACGAACCGGCGATCAGTACCAGCGCGAGCAGAAGCAGCACCGGGCGGGTGCGTCCGAGTACCGCGTCGATCAGTCCGTTCATTGTGGTGGCGTTGTTTCGGGCGTGTCGGCGATGCTCTCCTCGGGTACGGCGCGGACCTCTTCACCGACGCGCACGAAGCCGTGGCCAACGGTGATCACGCGCGCATCCTGCGGCAGGCCAGAAACCCACAGGCCGTCGGCCGATGATCGGATCACCTCGACGGGGTGGAAGGTGACGGTGTCGTCGAGGGCAACCGCCTTGATGCCGACCGCGTCGAGACGGTCTTGCGATAGCAGTGCCGGAGACACCTGGTGTGCGATGACGCTGCGCACCGGGATCGAAATCTCGGCGGTCGTGCCAGCGACTACTGCGCCGTCTGGATTCGGGACCTCAAGCTCGACGCGGAAGGTTCGCGTCGCCTCGTCCGCCTCGGAGCCAATGTAGCGGATCAGTCCCGTGACTACCTGGCCGGTGATCAACCGCGCGACGCCTGGGTCGCCGAGTACCAACAAATGACGGTCGAGCTGGGTCACCGAGCCAACGACCAGCATCGGGTCCTGCTCGATGATCCGCGCCAGCTCGTCACCGGACTTCGCGAACGTGCCGATCTCGACCGGGCGTCGGTCGAGGACGCCGGCGAATGGTGCGTTGACAGTGGTGTTGGCGATTTCGATTTCGATCTGCTCGACCAGCGCCTCAGCCGAGGTGAGGTTGGCGCGTGATTGGGCGAGTAGTGTCTCTGACTGCAGGTTACGCTTCTCGAGTTCGGTCGCTGCGTCGAACTCGATACGCCTCTGCTCGACAGCGGCCAGCGCCTGCTTACGCCGCGCCAGCCGGTCGCGCATATCGATGCGCGCGATCAGGTCGCCGGCATGGACCTGTGTGCCACGCTGCGCGCCGAGTTCG